>JBFEXY010000006.1:0-23281 GCA_041562415.1 Woeseiaceae bacterium | reverse complement strand
GGTGACGATGCGGAATCGCTCGGCAAGTTACTCGAAGATGCGTTCGAGGCCGGTCAATTGTCGGATGCCGTGATCGCCAAGAACGTTGCGGAAGCGGAGTCGCTGTGGCGCGCCCGGCACGCTATTTCCGAGGCGCAAAAATACGAGGGCCCCAGCATCAAGCACGACATTTCGGTTCCCGTCAGCCGGATGCGGGACTTCCTGCTGCGCTGTGCCGAGAGCCTGCAGCAGCTTGAACCGACGGCAAGACCGGTAATATTTGGCCACGTCGGTGACGGTAACCTGCATTACAACCTGACCGTTCCGGAAGACCTGGCCAGCGACACGAAGCGAGTCAGGCAGGTCACAACGACCATATACGATCTCGTAGCGGAACTTGGCGGCAGTTTCAGTGCGGAGCACGGGGTAGGGGTTACGAAGCGGGCCTACCTGGAGCAATACCGTGGGTCCGCGGAAATAGACCTGATGCGGCGGCTGAAACGTGCACTCGACCCGCAGAACCTTTTGAATCCGGGCAAAATAATCTGACGACCAGTTCCGCGCGTATCCTTGACATAAGAGATAAACTTGTAGAGATGTGTGCTGCGCTGACCCACTTTACTGATTGCTGACAGAGCATGAGTGCCGAAAAGGACAATCTACAAACAAGCTTTTCCGACCAGCTGGCGAGTTTCGAAGACCGGCTGGCCGGTAAAGAGGACCAGGTTCAGATGCTCGCCGAGATCCGGGAAGCCATCGGCCGCCTGCTCGAAGCCAGCGGTGGCAGTGAGGCGGAGATCCGCCGGGTCCTGCAGGAACGTTTTGATGCCGGCGCACTGCGCAAGGAGACCTTTCAGCTCGTCAAGTCGATGCTCGATCGCTACGTCACGGAGCAGGTGCCAACGAGCAGTAATGACGCCGCCCGGAAACAACCGGACCAGCCTGCCGCCATAAGCGCTATCGACGAGCCGGCCAATGACGATCCGTTCGGCAGCACCGATGTCATTGCGACCGACGTATTCGAACCAGAGAATCCCGATGATCAGGTGCAGGTGGGGTCGGTTCTTCGCGACCGTTTCGTACTGCAGGAACGGGTATCCGGCGGCAGCATGGGCGTCGTCTACAAGGCGCTCGATCGGCGCCTTGCGGAAGCAGGCTCGCAGGAGCCGTGGGTCGCCATCAAAGTCCTGTCGCCGCAGTTGGCCCGGAACGGCAAGGCGCTGCGCGCCCTCCAGCAGGAGGCCGCCAAGAGCCGTTGCCTGACGCATTCCAATATCGTGCGATTTATCGATTTCGATCGGGATGATGCTCTGTATTACATCGTTATGGAGTGGCTGGAAGGCCGCACCCTGGCGGATATCCTGGACTCGGCGGACAGCAGGAAGATCGACATCGAGACGTCGTTCCGCATTGTGGGGCAAATCGGCAAAGCGCTGGAATACGCACATCGCTGCGGCATCGTTCACGCGGACGTAAAGCCCGGGAACATCATGATTCTGCCGAGCGGCGATGCCAAACTCTTTGATTTCGGCGTGGCCCGTGTCCAGCAGCGCCAACGCGTTGACGCAGAGGAATTTGACCCGGCGGTCCTCGGCGCATTGACGCCAGCGTATTCGAGCATGCAGGTGCTGACCGGCGAAGATCCGGTCCCGTCCGATGACGTGTTCTCGCTTGCCTGCCTGTTGTACCGGCTTGTGGCTGGCTACCGGGTCTTCGGTCCGCGCAATGCTGCCGAAGCCGCCGAAGCAGGGATGTCACCTCAGCGGCTTGCCGGTGTCAGCAACGGGCAATGGTCCGTAATCAGGAAGGCACTCTCCTTTGCACGGGTCACACGATTCGACACCATGGCCGCATTTATCGAAGCGCTCGGATACCGGCCGACCGACAGCACTGTTGCACCTGACGTCACGCACCACGTGGAATTCGAGGACGGCGGTGGTTCGTTGAAATGGGTTGTGGCGCTGGTAGCCCTGCTATCTCTGCTCGGCGTCGCCGGCTACAAGTTCGGGGTCGTCGATGAGCTATTGCAGAGTCTCGATCTTCTCTCCACAAAAACACGGCCGATTGCCTCTCCGGTCGTTGAGCAAATCCGGCCTGCTGCAAATGGTGATGACGTTGTTGACGATCCATTGCCGAGTATCGCAGCCGATGCGCCGGCGAGCTCGGTCAATGCGACTGGCGAAGCGGTGCTCGACGTCCCGGCTGTAATACCCGAAAGCACGTCCGCGGAATCGGCTGTGGCATCGGATGTCATGATGGAGTCCGACGCTGGTGTCGATATCGATCTGATCGACCTTACGGAACTGGCTATGCCGGACCTGGAGATAATCATCGACCCGTCGTCGTTCACGGTTCCGTCGAGTTCGGTAACCCTGCGTGAAGACGGTCGAACGGCAATAGTGGATATCGTGAGGACCGAGTCGCTTGATCGGCCTTTGACGTTGAGACTCGAGGAGGTTGGTTTCAGCGGCAATCGTTCGCCCTGGCGCTCCGGCCAGTTCGAGATATCCGATGGCGGCTACGTGGAGTTTGCGACCGACCAGTCGCGCGCACGGATTACATTGGCGATGGCGTCCGACACGCGCCGCGAAGCCGACCAGTCATCGACTCTGCGGGTGAGGGAAGTTGAATCTGCGTCCATCGCGCTGGCCACTATCGAACTGGTTCTGGAAGACGACGACCAGCGACGCTTCGAAGCAGAACTTCCTGCGAATACCGTTGCGTTCGCGGTTAGCCAGACCTCCGTCCATGAGCGCGATCCGGCCGTGCAGATCGACCTCGTCCGTTTCAATCCAGATGAAACCCGCCTCGTCGTAACCACCGAGGTTCTCGACATTACCGCAACCGCCGGTGAGGACTTTTTCCCGCCGGGTAACGGGATAGTAGTATTCGGACCCGGCCAGCGTTCTGCGAGACTACTCATTCCCCTGGTGCAGGACGTCGACGTCGAGGGCGACGAAGCCTTTGTTGTCGAACTTACGGCAGGAAACACGACCCAGGCGGAGGGTGTGCACGACCGTGTCGCGGTAATGATTCGCGACGACGACTGATCCTCCCTGTTGCAGCGCTTCGCGCCTTGCTTATTCATTGTTAGACTGCGACACCGGCCCCTCGGGGATACTGGATCTGCAGGGCACAGTGTATGAGCGAAAAAGAATTACGGCGCTATTCACGCGTCGTCGTTGATGGTAATGAGCAGGCACCCAGCCGGGCGATGCTTCGAGCCGTAGGGTTCACGGAAGATGATTTCCAACGGCCGCAGATAGGCATTGCATCGACCTGGAGTATGGTGACCCCGTGCAACATGCATATTGACGGGCTTGCACGGGAGGCGGCGCAGGCTGCTGATGCGGCGGGCGGCAAGGGCGTCATGTTTAATACGATCACCGTCTCTGACGGCATCTCCATGGGTACGCCCGGCATGCGCTACTCCCTGGTCTCACGCGAAATTATTGCGGACTCGATCGAAGCGGTCACGGCAGCCGAGGGATTCGACGGGCTGGTGGCAATAGGCGGCTGTGATAAGAATATGCCGGCGTGCGTGATGGCGATGGCACGACTAAACCGGCCTGCGGTGTTCGTCTATGGTGGCACGATAAGGCCCGGCGCACATCGGCGGGACATCGTCTCCGTATTCGAGGCCGTAGGAGCGCTGTCCGGCGGCAGGATCACTGACGCGGAGTTGCTCGAAGTCGAACAGACCGCCATACCGGGCCCGGGCGCCTGCGGCGGCATGTACACGGCGAATACGATGGCGTCAGCCATCGAGGCCCTTGGCATGAGCCTTGCGAACAGCTCCGCCCAGGAAGCCGTTTCCGAGCAGAAAAAGGAAGACTGCAGGAGGGCGAGTGCGGCCGTCATGAACCTGCTCGAGAACGATATCAAGCCGCTCGATATCATGACCCACAAGGCCTTCGAGAATGCCATCACGGTCGTTATTGCCCTCGGCGGTTCGACGAATGCCGTACTGCACCTGATCGCCATGGCGCGCGAAGCCGGGGTGGAACTGGGTCTTGATGACTTCACGCGAATCGGTGCCAAAGTGCCGGTGCTTGCGGACGTAAAACCCAGCGGACGTTACCTGATGGCTGAGCTGATCGAGATCGGAGGTATCCAGCCCCTGATGAAGCGACTGCTGGATCGGGGACTTCTTCACGGCGACTGCATCACGGTGACCGGTAAGACGCTGGCCGAGAACCTCGCTAACGTCGATGATTACCCGGGAGGGCAGGACATCGTTCGCGATTTCGACAACCCCATCAAGCCGGAGAGCCATCTCGCGATCCTTTATGGCAATGTGGCCCCGGAAGGTGCCGTTGCCAAGATCAGTGGCAAAGAGGGCCTTCGATTCGAAGGCAAGGCCAGGATCTTCCATGCCGAGGAAGAAGCGCTGCAGGCCATATTGGACAATTCGATCGGCAGCGGAGACGTGGTCGTAATCCGCTACGAGGGGCCCAAAGGGGGCCCAGGGATGCGTGAGATGCTCGCGCCGACCGCGGCAATAATGGGCAAGGGACTTGGCGCCGAGGTGGCGCTGATCACTGATGGCCGGTTCTCGGGCGGGAGTCATGGCTTCGTGGTCGGACATATTTCCCCGGAGGCGGCGCTCGGCGGACCCATCGCGCTGCTGGAAGACGGCGATACGATCGTTATCGACGCGCAAACGAAGCAGATAAATGTCGATATCGACGCGAAGGAATTGGACCGGCGGCGGGAGCAGTGGCAGCGACCGCCTTCGGCCGTGCAGCGTGGAGCCCTTGCAAAATATCGTGCCGAGGTATCGTCGGCCTCGAAAGGCGCCGTGACGATCCCACCGGAGTGGGATCAGTAGCCATGGTCTACTTGACCTTTGGCACAAGGTTCGCTGTACTTTGTCGATGGATGTTTCCGACGCCCGCGTAAAGTGCCGACGCGTTCCCTTTGCGGACGCGCAAGAACTCATAAAACAAATGGCGCGCCAGAGGTGCGCGGGCGCCAATGGCGGCAGTACCGGCTAGCGATAAAGCCCGGACGCTGTCAACGAGCCCGCGAGGATTTCCTGGCGGGTTTTTTTTGTCCCGGTGAAGCGCAAGGGGCGGCGATAGGATGAAAAAGGAAGCAGGATTCGAAGCCAGCGCCGCTTTGGGAGCTCCGCCGAATATAGCGGCCTCCGGCTGGGTCGTGATGAAATTCGGGGGCACCAGTGTCTCCTCCGGGCCTTGCTGGGAGACCATAGCGCAGCTGGTGCGGAACAGGCTGGAAGACGGCCTGCAACCAGTGATCGTGCACTCGGCATTACAGGGCGTATCGAATGCGCTGGCGGCACTGCTGGAGTCGGCCGCAACCGGCGGCCCGACGGAAGGCCTCGCCGAAATCCGGCAGCGCCACTACGATCTCGCACGGGAACTCGGGCTCGACGGCCCTGGCTTGCTCGACGATTACCTTCACGAACTTGACCAGTTAATCGCGGGTATACGGCTGGTACGCGAAGTCAGCGTTCGCGTGCGGGTGCGGATCATGGCTCTTGGCGAGCTGATGTCGACACGTCTCGGAGCCGCTTACCTAAATCATGTCGGCGTCGCCACCGAATGGGTGGACGCCCGCGATATGCTAGTGAGTGCGGGCCGGGTGAACCGGGGCAGGAGCCGCAGCTACCTGTCCGCGACCTGCGAACATGCGCCGGACCCGGCGTTGCAGGAGCGCTTGGCCGGATTGGGAAAGGTCATACTGACGCAGGGGTTTATCGCCCGTAATTTGCAGGGCGAAACCGTGGTTCTGGGTCGGGGCGGCTCAGATACTTCTGCCGCCTACATGGCGGCAAAATTGCAGGCGCGCCGGCTCGAAATCTGGACCGACGTTCCCGGTATGTTCACGGCGAATCCGCGGGTGGTCCCGTCGGCAAGACTGCTGGTAGCGCTGCACTATGATGAGGCGCAGGAACTGGCATCCGCCGGAAGTACTGTGCTGCATCCGCGCTGCCTGTCACCGTTGCGGACGTCGAGCATCCCGCTATTCATTCGTTGCACGACGCATCCGGAACTGGACGGCACAGTGATTTCGTCGGTCACCGACGAGGTCGAACCGCAGGTGAAGGGCATCTGCATGCGCGACGGTCTCACGCTGGTCTCCATGGACAGCGTCGGCATGTGGCACGAGGTCGGGTTCCTCGCACGCGCATTCACCGTATTCAGCGACAACGGTGTGTCGGTCGACCTGGTGTCGACTTCCGAGACCAACGTAACGGTCTCGATCGACACTCCCGATGGCGAGCCCGGTGAAGATGTTCTGCAGGGCCTGGTAGCCGACCTTGAACCCTTGTGTAAAGTCAGGCTGATTACCCGCTGTTCTGCTGTCAGCCTGGTCGGGCGGAAGATACGGACCTTTTTGTCGCGGCTCGCGCCCGCACTCGAGGTATTCGAAGAGGAGCGTATCCATTTGATGTCGCAGGCGGCCAACGATCTTAACCTGAGCTTCGTCATCGATGAACAACAGGGCGCCAAGCTGGTTCGCAAGCTGCATTCGTCGATTATTCGCAAGAGCGGGGGCAGCCCCGCTTTCGGTGCAACCTGGGAGCAATTGTTCCGTGCCGGCACCGCTGTAGCTCACGCCCCCGACGCATGGTGGATGAACAAACGCAAGCAACTGCTCGACGTTGCGGCTAAAAAGCTCAACGCATACGTGTACGACAAGGACAGTGTTCGAAATGCGGCACGCGTGATGCTGGGGCTCAAAAACGTGGACCGCGTGTTATACGCGGTAAAGGCGAACTTCAATGCCGATCTCATCCGCCTGATTGACGCCGAGGGTTGCGACTTCGAGTGCGTATCACCGGGGGAAGTCGAATGGCTGCAGGAGGTTATTCCGGATCTCGACCTGCAGCGCATCCTTTTTACCCCCAACTTCGCGCCGCGCGAAGAGTACGCGTGGGCCTTCGAGAAAGGTCTGCTGGTGACGCTCGACAATCTCTACCCGCTGCAGGCGTGGCCCGACCTGTTCGCCGGACGCAGAATATTCGTGCGCATGGATCCGGGGCAGGGCAGAGGGCATCACGAACATGTGAAGACAGCCGGCGTTCATTCGAAGTTCGGCGTACCACTATTCGAAGTCGACGAATTGCAGAGACTGACCCAGGAGGTTGGCGCTGACGTCGTAGGCATCCACGCGCACAGCGGCAGTGGCGTTCAGGATCCTGAGGCGTGGCGGAGCGTTGCAGTCCAGCTCGTCGGGATTGCGCAACTGTTCCCGAACGTAAAGGCGATCGACCTGGGAGGCGGGCTTGGAGTCGCGGAAAAGCCCGGTGACCGGCCCTTCGATCTGCAGCGTCTCGATGAGTTGCTTGCTGAGGTTCGGGACAGTTACCCGGAATATGCAATCTGGCTGGAACCCGGGCGCTATCTCGTCGCCCGTGCAGGCGTCCTGCTCACGCACGTAACGCAAGTGAAGGGCAAGGGCGACATGCGCTATATCGGGGTAGGCACCGGCATGAACTCCCTTATCCGCCCCGCGCTTTACGGTGCCTATCACGAGATAGTCAACCTGACGCGCGCAACCGAAGCGCCGAGCGAGACCGCAACGATCGTGGGCCCGATATGCGAGACCGGTGATCGACTCGGAACCGACCGCCTGCTGCCGCCGTCACAAGAGGGTGACGTCATACTGATCGCGAACGCCGGTGCGTATGGTTACGTCATGAGCTCACAGTACAACCGCCGCGAGGTTGCGCCAGAAGTCGTAATCTGAATCGAGGAACTCGGCAATGAAGCTCTACTGGTCACCGCAGACTCGTTCGACGCGTGGTCTCTGGATGCTCAAAGAGACCGGTATCCCGCACGCTGGAGAGTTTGTCGATATATAGCATTAGTCCAGCCTGATGTGCATCGCAGGTCCGGAAATGCGCCTAGCGTGTGTCCGAGTGGCGTTCCCGCAGGCGCTCGACAACCCGACTCAGGTCGAGGTCCTGCATCTGCAGAAGCAGGAGCAGGTGATAGACGAGGTCAGCGGCTTCGTCGATGACCTCTTCGTGATCGCCGTCTACTGAGGCAAGCGCAAGTTCCACGGCCTCTTCGCCGACCTTCTGGGCAATACGCTTCCTGCCGCTGGCAGCGAGACTCGCCGTGTAGCTATTGGCGTCCGGATTCTCGAGGCGATCCCGAATAACTCCTTCCAGTGTCTCGAGGAAAGCAAGGTCGTTACTTGTCACGTGGGTCTCCGGCAGGTCTTATCTCGATCCCTTCGGAGGCGAGATACGTCTTCAGGTCACGGATATCGATTTCTGCGCTGTGAAAGACGCTGGCGGCCAGGGCTCCGTCGACGTTCGCAATCCGAAAAACGTCGCGAAAGTGATCGATGGCGCCCGCGCCCCCGGAAGCTATTAACGGCACCGTGCAAACCTCCCGCACCGTCTGCAACTGCTCGCAATCGTAGCCTTTTCTGACGCCATCCTGGTTCATGCAGTTGAGGACGACTTCACCCGCGCCGCGGTCCAGTGCCTCCCGGATCCATTCCGCAGTCAGCCGCTCCGCCGCCGCCGTCTTGTCCGGGTCACCGGTGTATTGGTAGACATGATAGCTACCGCCTTGCTCACGGCTGTCTACGCCGAGCACAACGCATTGTGTGCCGAAGCGTCTCGCGAGTCGGGTTATCAGTCCGGGGTCCTCGAGTGCAGGGGTGTTGATGGAGATCTTGTCGGCGCCCTTGTTAAGGACTTCCTCCGCGTCTGCGATGCTGCGTATCCCACCCGCTACGCAAAACGGGATGTCGATCACCGCCGCGACCCGGCTGACCCACTCACGGTCGACGGAGCGGCCGTCCGGGCTGGCCGTGATGTCGTAGAACACCAGTTCGTCCGCGCCCTCGTTGCGATATCGTTGTGCCAGCTCCACGATCTCGCCAACGACGCGATGGTTGCGAAACTGTACGCCCTTGACGACTACGCCTTCGCGAACGTCCAGGCAGGGGATTATGCGCTTCGCAGGAATGAGTCCACCTCCGCGGCACTGATCTTGCCATCCAGCATGGCCTTGCCGGTGATTGCGGCCGGCACGCCGATATCCTTGAGTCTGGCTATGTCGCCGATGTCTCTAACGCCACCGGATGCCTGCAGGCAAATTTCCGGGTAGCGCCGCATGATTTCCGAATAGAGCTCGATATTCGGACCCGACATCGCGCCATCCCGGCTGATATCGGTACAAAGCACGTGCTTTGCGCCGAGGGTCGCATAGCGATCCAGCATGTCCCACAAGCTGAGCCCGCTGGATTCAGTCCAGCCATGCGTGGCGAGCAGTGGACCTTCTTCGGCGATAGTAACGTCCATGGCCAGCACGATGCGGTCCGGGCCGAAGTCGTCGATCCAGGCCGCAACGCGGGCCGGTTCTCCTACGGCAACGCTGCCGACGACGCAACGCGCGACGCCGTTCCCGAGCCAGTAGCGTACGCGGTCGCCATTCCGGATGCCGCCACCCAGCTGCACGGCCAGTGGCGTTGCGGAACACAGCTCGCGAACAACGCGTTCATTCTGCTGCGATCCGGTGCGGGCGCCGTCAAGGTCCACGATGTGAAGATCGTTGACACTCAGCGCCGCATAAGTGCGCGCAATCTCGAGCGGTTGGTCACTGTAGTGCGTAACCTTGCCGAAATCGCCCTTGTAGAGGCGAACGCATTTGCCGTCATGCAGATCGATGGCCGGAATGATCTTCACGCTGTCAGCTCCAGGAAGTTCCGTAACAGGCGGGCCCCATCCGCGGAGGATCTTTCCGGGTGGAACTGTGCGGCAACGAAGTTTTTTCGCCCGATGACCGCGGAGAATTCGTCTGCGTGGCGTGCCGTTGCCAGCGTAAATCCAGACACGGGCAGCGCATAACTGTGGACGAAATAGAAATAACTGCCGTCGCGGATGCCTTCGAGTACCGGCGAGTCGGCGGACCTGGTGACCGGGCACCAGCCCATGTTGGGTACCGGGAAGCTCTCGGCGACCTGCAAGCGGCGAGCGATTCCGGGGATGATGCCGAGACAATCGACGTCTTCCTCCTCTGATGCATCCGCGAGCAACTGCATGCCGAGGCAGATTCCCAGCACCGGCTGCCGGAGGTCCCGGATCACGTCCAGGAGATCATGGTCACGCAACCGCTGCATTGCGTCGGCGGCGGCACCTACGCCTGGCAGAATCACTTTGCCGGCGCTTCGTATCACGTCGGGCGCCGTAGTCAGGCATGCGCCGTAGCCCAGGCGGTCGAGCGCGAACTGCAGCGAAGCTATGTTCGCGCCGCCGCTGTCAATGATGGCAACGGATTCGGCCATATCAGCTCAAGGTCCCCTTCGTCGTAGGCAATTCGGCACCCTCCCTCCGAATCGCCTGCCGCAGGCTGCGGCCGACCCCCTTGAAACAGGCTTCGACCATGTGATGCGTATTATCACCCTTGACAGAAATGTGTAGCGCCGCCCCGAGGGAGTCGGCCAGCGAACGGAAGAAGTGAGACACCATCTCGGTCGACATCTCGCCCACGGCATCGCGGGGAAATTGAGCATCGAAAACAAAACTGGCTCTTCCGGACAGGTCCAGTGCAACATTCGCGACGCTCTCATCCATGGGCAGGAGAAAGCCGTATCTTGCAATGCCCCGCTTGTCGCCCAGCGCTTCTCGCAACGCGTTTCCCAGGACGATCGCTACATCCTCGACAGTATGATGCTCGTCGACGTGAAGGTCGCCGTCGCAACTCAATAACAGGCTGAAACCGCCGTGCTTGGCAATTTGTTCCAGCATGTGATCGAAGAAACCGATGCCGGTACTCACGTCGATGCGTCCTTCGGAGTCGAGGCTGACGCGGGCGCGGATCGTGGTTTCACGGGTTTGTCTTTCTATCTCTGCACTTCGGTCACCTCCGCATAACGCGGCGACGATCCCCGGCCAACTGGTTTCGTACGACGCATCCGGATCGACCAGGTAACCACGCAGACCGAGTCTTTCGGCAAGCTCGAGATCGGTGCTACGGTCGCCGATGACGGCGGACTTTGCGGTGTCCAGGTGATTCCCGGCGAGGTAACGGGTCAGCAGCCCCGTACGTGGTTTGCGACAGTCGCAGCCATCACTTTCGAAGTGCGGGCAGATGAAAGTCTCGTCGAAGGTGATGCCTTGCGATTCGAACAAAGCCACCACGTGATCGTGGCACGCATCGAAATGCTCGGCTGGGAAGGATTCCGTGCCAAGCCCATCCTGGTTGCTCACCATGATGAACCGGTATCCGTTATCGGCCAGTTCGAGCAATGCAGGGATCACGCCACGCACGAGCCGAATCTTGTCGAGTGCGTCGACCTGGTTGTCGTGGGGCTCCTCGATGAGTGTCCCGTCACGATCGATAAACAAGATCTTGTTCGTCATGATTCGCCCCTGTCCAGTTCGGCAAAAAGCGTTAGCAGGCGATCGTTCTCCGCCTTGCTGCCAATCGTCACCCGGATGCAATTCGCCAGGCTGCCACCGAAATCGCGCAGCAGGATGCCGTTGTCTCGAGTCTGCCGGACGACGGCGTCGCCGTTATCTACCTGAACCAGGAAGAAATTTGCAGCACTGGGCCAGATAGTCTTGACGAAGCGGAAAGACGACATGGCGGACATCACGCGTTCTCGCTCCGTTACGACTTCCGCAATGCGGCCCTGAGCTTCTTCGATGGCCGAGTTGCTGAGCGCGTCTTCGACGCATTCGACGACGGGCGTGGACATCGCGTAGGGCGCCTGGATGGCATTCAGTATCCGGATAACTTCAACGGGCCCCATCACGGTGCCGCAGCGAGCCCCGGCGAACGCAAGCGCTTTTGAGAGCGTGCGCAGGACCACGAGATTCGGATAACGGTCGAGCAGTTCGACGGCGGAGGGTTCACCGGAAAATTCGATATAGGCTTCATCGACGACAATAGCGGACCGGTTGCCGCGCCGCTCAAGGAGGTCGATCAAAGCCGGCCGCGAGACGAGAGTGCCCGTCGGGTTATTGGGTGAGCAGATGAATATCAGCTTCGTCTGCTCGTCACAGGCCTCGAGGATCGCATCTACGTCGATCTCGAAGTTCTTTCCCGGGGCGGTCGCTACGGTCCGATGCGCCGCCCCTTGCACGGTGGCGTAGTGACCGTACATGGAAAACGTGGGTGCCGCTGTCAGGATACTGTCCTGGCCTTCCCGGCAAAATGCGCGAATGAGCAGGTCTATTGCTTCGCTGGTACCGCGCGTGACGAGGAGCCGCGACGGTTCGCAGGCAAAATAGGCGCCGAGCGTCTTTGCCAGGGTAGTCGGCCGAATCTCGGGGTAGCGATTAAGTGGACGACGAAAGTGGTCTCCACGACCGCTCCAGGGCGCCTCGTTGGCATTGAGCCTGATTGTCTTGTCGACCTGCTGCGCCGCCTCGTAAGGCTGCAACTCCCTCAGTTCAGCTCTGGCCAGCTCGGCGATGCTCACGATCCCGCTCGCAGTCGTCGCGTCACGGCAGATGCGTGCGCGTCGAGACCTTCCAGGCCAGCCAGCGTGACCACCGCCTCCGATAACCCGGCGAGCCCTTCCCGGGTCAATTCCTGAACGGTCATGCCGCGCATGAACTGGTCGAGGCTCAGCCCGCTGTAGCTGCGTGCATAACCGTAGGTGGGCAGCACATGGTTGGTTCCACTGCAGTAATCGCCCACGGACTCCGGCGTCCATTGTCCAACGAACACCGAGCCTGCATTGCTGATGGCGGGTACCAGCGTCCGGGCATCCCTGCATTGCAGGATGAGGTGCTCGGGCGCATAACGGTTGCTTACATCGACCGCTGTGTCGAGGTCGTCGACGATTACCGTGCGGGCGTGCTCGAGCGAGCCTCGGGCGATTTCGGCGCGTGACAGGGACCGAAGTTGTTGCTCGATCTGTTCCTCCACGGCATCAGCGAGGCGCGTGCTGGTGGTCACCAGCACGACCTGGGAATCGATGCCGTGCTCTGCCTGGGACAGCAGGTCTGAAGCCACGAATTCCGCCGATGCCGTGTCGTCCGCGATCACCAGTACCTCGGAAGGCCCGGCCGGCATGTCGATGGCCGCACCGTCCGGGTCTGAAGACACGACGGACTTTGCGCAGGTGACCCAGGCATTCCCTGGCCCGAAGATCTTTCCGACTTTCGGAACACTGGCCGTGCCATACGCCATCGCGGCGATCGCCTGCGCACCGCCGACCTTGAAGATGTCGGTGACCCCGGCTCGTACGGCCGCAACAACGATGGCGGGATCTGCCCGGCCGTCCGGCCGTGGAGGCGTGCAGACGATTCGCGTGGCACATCCTGCAATGACCGCCGGAACGGAGAGCATGATGGCCGCCGACGGCAGGGGAGCCGTACCCGAGGGCACGTACAGGCCAACCGCATCGATAGCCCGGCTGACACGCTCACAGCGCACACCGGGCATGGTCTCGACGTCGACGGCGGGCGGCCGCTGCGCCTCGTGAAAACACCGCACATTGGCTATTGCCAGGTCTATCGCAGCGGTCGCCCGAGCCGGCAGCGAGGCGCTCGCAGCATCCATTTCCTCTCCGGACACACGTAGATCGGCAAGCTCGACGCCGTCGAGCCGGGCGGTGAGGGCCCGGAGCGCTTCATCACCTCCGGCCTTGACGTCCGCGACGATGGCCAGCACCGCCTCACGAATAGCTGCGTCGTCGTCAACGGCAGGCCGCCGCAGAAAAGACCGCTGCGTGGCATCGTCGAGGGCGTTCCAGTGAGCACGTTGAACAGTCATATCTCAGGCCAGCATCTTTTCCACGGGTAGCACGAGCAAAGAGCTTGCGCCCGCTGCTTTCAGATTCTCCAGCGTCTCCCAGAAGACGTTCTCGCGGCACACGGCGTGCACGGCCACCTTGTCGTTGGTGCCCTCCAGCGGAATCACGGTGGGCGCCTCGCTCCCGGGCAACAGCCGACGAATCTCGTCGAGTGCCGAGCGTGGCGCATGCAGCATGATGTACTTGCTCTCGTGAACCTGCAGAACACCGTCGAGACGCTGCAGAATCCGGCCCACCAGTTCCTGCTTGTCATCGGGCAGGGGCGCGCGGGTCTGGATGATCACGGCCTCGCTCTCGAGTAACACTTCGACCTCGTTGAGACCGTTCGCGGCCAGCGTGCTGCCCGTCGATACAAGATCACAGATAAAGTCGGCCTTCCCAAGCTTCGGCGCGATCTCGACCGCACCGGAGAAGTACTCGATGCTCGCGTCAATTTGATTATTTTCGAGAAAACTTCTTAACAATGAAACATAACTTGTTGCAATTACTTTGTTTTCCAGAGATTCAATACCCGAATATGGGGTCTCCTCCGGTGCCGCAATCGAAAGCCGGCAGTGCCCGAAGTCCAGGTCGAACACGCGGTCGAAAAGGGTCTCCCGGCCCTCGTATTCGCGCCCCAGGCGCTTTTCCTCGACCACATTCAGGCCCACGATGCCGAGGTCGCAGATGTCATCGGCAACGAGTCCGGGAATGTCGTCGTCGCGCACGAGCAGCAGGTCGATCGGCATGTTCTCACCGAAACAGAACAACTGGTCCTTGCTCTGGGTGAACTTGAGGCCGCAGCGCTCGAGAAGGTCCAACGAGTGTTCGGTCAGGCGCCCCGTCTTCTGCACCGCAATCTTGATGCGCTGCTTGGTCGTATCCATGGAGATCTTCCTTAGTGTGAGTGCTTGCCGCTGTCGGCGGCGGTCCTGTGCAGGGCAACCTGATAGCCGCCGAATCCGTCGGTCAGGAAACGCGCAACCCGGCCGATAGTGGTGACACTGACGCCGGTCAAATCGTGAATCCGGCGATAGGGCAGACCCTGCTGCAGCAGCTCGACGACATGCCATCGGTCGACCAGTGCCTGGAGCTCCGCCGGCGTACACAGGTCACGCAGGAAATTGCCGCATTCCTCGGTGGATTTCAGGCTGACGATCGCGCGAAACAACGCTTGTTCATCGCGAGCTTGCTGTACATCGCTGTCCTGACGGTTGGGTTTCATAAGTGTACCAATGTATTAATGCGTTAATACGCTAATACATTATCGGGAGCCGGGCAAGGTTTTTTTTCGGAATGTCCATGAGGGCACGTAAGTTACTGTTGAAACGAACGAATTCAGGACTAAAGTCTTGCCGAATCGCTTGACGGCTTCCCCTCGCGAATCCTACACTCGCCAGTAACTCATCGAGACCGGCAGAGGGAAAGGCCCTTTGAAGCCGGGGCAACCTTCAGGACTAACCATCCTGAAAAGGTGCCAACTCCTGCGGAGGCTATGCCTCCGAGAGATGAGGGTCGGTGCAGCACGCTGGGCTAGGCGAACAGCTGAAGGGCACGACACCCTCCCTTGCGGGCTCCGCAGGGTTCCGATGAGAAGTGTTGACATTGGAACGTTAAGCGGAGACCGAAAATGACATCAGAAGCAAGCAGGGCAACGCGCGCGGTGCGCACGGCTATCGAGTCGGACACGCAGCACGGTGCAGTCGTACCGCCGTTACACCTGTCGTCCAACTATGCGTTTGCCGGGTTCGGGGAAAAGCGGCAGTACGACTACACCCGCTCCGGCAATCCCACGCGGGATGCGCTAGGGGAGGCGCTAACCACGCTAGAAGGCGGCGCCGGAGCCGTGGTGACCGCGTCGGGCATGGCTGCACTGAACGTCATGGTGCAGCTCCTCAAGCCGGGTGACCTGCTCGTCGTTCCCCACGATTGCTATGGCGGGACCTATCGTCTGTATGAGGCCCTGGGACGCAAGGGCCACTTCGAGGTGCTGTTTGTCGACCAGACGGATGAGCGAGCGCTCGCAGATGCCTGCGCGCGTGGTCCCAGGCTGATACTCACCGAGACACCTTCCAATCCGCTGCTGAGAATCGTCGATATCGCCAGGGTTTCGGCGCTTGCCAAAGACTGCGGTGCCCTTTACGCCGTCGACAATACGTTTCTATCGCCGGCGCTGCAGCAGCCTATTTCCCTCGGCGCCGATATCGTGATCCATTCGACCACCAAGTACATCAACGGGCACAGTGACGTAGTCGGGGGAGCGCTTGTCGCGGCGACATCGGAACTCGCCGAGGAACTGACATGGTGGGCCAACTGTATCGGCGCGACCGGAGCACCGTTCGACAGCTTCCTGACGCTGCGCGGTCTGCGCACTCTCCAGGTACGTATGCGCCAGCACGAGGAAACAGCAAGCTCGCTGGCGCGTGTGCTCGATGAGCAGGCGGCCGTCAGACAGGTGTATTACCCGGGACTCGAATCGCACCCGGGGCACGACATTGCGCGGCGCCAGCAGTGCGGCTTCGGTGGAATGATCAGCTTCGAGATCAATGGCGGCGAGCAAGCGGTCCGCGCATTTGTCGACCAACTCCAGTACTTTTCACTGGCGGAGTCGCTCGGTGGTGTCGAGAGCCTGGTATGCCACCCGCCATCGATGACGCATGCACCGGTCAGCGCCAAAGCGCTGAAGGAGGCCGGAATCAGCCAGAGCCTCATCAGGCTCTCGGTCGGTCTCGAGGCGGTGGAGGACCTCGTCGACGACGTGCTGAGAGGGCTGGCCGCGGCAAGCGCCGCGCTGGCACCCGAACCGGTGGCGGTCGTCGGCTAGGAAACCTGATTCGAACGGAGAACGATCTTGAACCCATGCTTGCCTCAGACAGTTACGCTGCCGATCCTCCTGGCCTGTTTGCTCGGGACCAACCACGCGATTGCGGACGGGACGAGGGCGCGTGATCTCGGCATTCCCTTTGCCGGGCAAGCCGGTGAGCTGAATGCAATAACGGACGTAGCCGGCGTCGAAGTCGGGCAGGTAACGCTGATCAGCGGTGACGGCAGGCTCATCGTCGGCCAGGGTCCAGTCCGCACCGGTGTGACCGTCGTTCATCCTCGCGGCAGGAAATCGACCGAAGGCGTCTTCGCCGGCTGGTTTACGCTCAACGCATCGGGCGAGATGACCGGCACCACCTGGCTCCAGGAGCGCGGCCTGATCGAAGGTCCGATTGCAATTACGAACACCCACAGCGTCGGCATAGTTCGGGATGCTGCCGTTGAATGGATGGTTCGCAGTGGCTGGACAGCCGACTGGCATGCCCCGGTCGTGGCTGAAACCTATGATGGTGGCCTGAATGATATCAATGGTTTTCATGTCACCCGCGCCCATGCGCTCGAGGCCATGGGTAACGCCGCCTCCGGACCCGTGGAAGAAGGCGGCGTGGGCGGCGGTACGGGTATGGTATGCAACGGCTTCAAGGGAGGCATTGGCACGGCGTCACGCAGATTCGAGGTTGGGGATCATCAATACACGCTCGGCGTGCTGGTGCAGTGCAATTACAATTGGGACGGAGATGATCTCAGGCTCGGCGGGCGGCCCGTCGAGCACCTGCTGCCAGTCGGCAAGCACTGTTTCACCGATCGCGACATCAGGCGCCATAACGACTGGTACCCCTACTGCGATAATCCGGCCGGGACGACAGTTTCCAGAGCGACGCGCGACGGCTCGATCATAGTGATCGTCGCAACCGATGCGCCGCTGCTTCCGCACCAGCTTGCGCGGGTCGCCAAGCGGCCTTCGCTTGCCCTGGGACGACTCGGAGCAATAAGCACCGCTGGGTCCGGAGACATATTCGTCGCCTTCTCGACAGCAAACCAGGGCCGAATCGATGAAGCGGATTTTTCGAATGTGTCGGTCTATCCCAATAACGCGCTGACTGCGGTCTTCACCGCCACGGTACATGCCACCGAAGAGGCTATCGTCAACGCAATGGCCGCCGCGGACACGAGCATTGGCGCATCCGGTTTCCGGGTCGAAGAAATGCCCGAAGGCGAGGTGAGGGCACTGTTCCGGCAAGCCCCCGAGTAAAGGTACGGATCGACTAGGACAGCTTGTCGAGAATTGCTTCGGTCATCTCCGTGGTTGTGAGCTTTTGCTCGCCCGCGGTCGCGATGTCGGCCGTTCGGCCGCCTTCGGCGATGACGCTTGCGATTGCCAGCTCGACCGCATCGGCTTCCTCTTCGAGCCCCAGACTGTGGCGCAATAGCATGGCGACGCTGGCAATCGTCCCGCAGGGGTTGGCGATGCCCTGGCCCGCGATATCCGGCGCGGAGCCATGAATCGGCTCGTACAGGCCGCGCCTGACTTCACCAAGCGACGCCGAGGGCAGCATGCCGAGCGATCCCGCCAGCATCGAAGCCTCGTCTGTGAGAATGTCGCCGAACATGTTCTCCATGACCATCACGTCGAAGTCGGCCGGCCGGCTCAGCAGATGCATGGCCGCCGCATCGACGAGCAGCGTCTCAAGTTCGATGTCCGGAAACTCCGTCGCCATTACGCGATCGGTCACATCGCGCCAGAGCCTCGACGTTTCCAGCACGTTGGCCTTGTCAACCGAACAGAGCTTGCCGCGCCGAGCAGCCGCGAGCCGCGCCGCGACGCGCACGATGCGTTCGATTTCGTGGGTGTGGTACTTGCATACATCGCTGGCTGAGAACTTGTCGCGGGTTTTCTCGCCGAAATAGATGCCACCGGTCAACTCCCGCACGACCATGATATCCACGCCTTCGAGTATCTCGGCACGGATCGGTGAGGCACCGGCAAGTTCGGGGTAGATCCTTACCGGCCGCAGGTTAGCGTAAACGCCAAGGACCGAGCGCAACCCCAGCAACCCTTGTTCGGGCCGCACAGGCGCATTCGGGTCGGACCATTTCGGCCCGCCGACGGCTCCAAGGAGCACTGCATAGCTGTCCTTGCAGCTCGCGACGGTACCGTCTGGCAGGGGCTCGCCGATCGCGTCGATCGCGGCGCCACCGATCAGCTGCTCACTGAACCGGAAACGATGCCCGTGACGTTCAGCGATTCGCTCGAGCACGGCGCGCCCGGCCGCGGCAACCTCCGGGCCGATACCGTCGCCTGGAAGTACCGTGATCAGGGCTTCCACGATCGTGTCTCCTCGAAGGTTGCGATCGCGTCCGACTGCTGCTGCAGGTAGCCGAGCTGGTCGATGCCCTGCACCAGGCAGTAACGCGCGAATTCGTCGATGGGGTACTCGATGATGCTGCCATCCGGCAATACAAGCTGCGATTGCTCGATGTTGATGCTCAGCTCGACGCCGGGGTGGGCGAGCAGCCAGTCATGAGTATCAGCATCAACAACAATCGGCAACAGACCGTTTTTTAACGAATTATTTTCGAATATGTCGGCAAATTCTGTCGAAATCACGGCCCGGAACCCATAGTCGAGGAGGGCCCAGGGCGCGTGTTCGCGAGACGAGCCACAACCGAAGTTGTTGCCAGCAACCAGGATTTCGCAGTCGCGGGCCGCGGGATCGTTGAGCGGAAAATCCGCACGCTTTGCACCGTCCTGGTCATAGCGGAGGTCGTGGAACAGCGCATCGCCGAGACCTTCCCGGGTGGTCGTCGTGAGAAAGCGCGCCGGTATGATCTGGTCGGTATCGATGTCACGGATCGGTAATACGAGCGTTCGTGAGTGCAGGGTAGTCAGCGCGTCCATCGTAAGCCTGTCAATTGAGAGTACGGGGGTCTGCGATGCGGCCCATCACCGCCGAAGCGGCCGCCGTGGCTGGGCTGGCGAGCACCGTGCGGGCGCCGATACCCTGGCGGCCTTCGAAATTCCTGTTGCTGGTGCTGACGCTCAGCTTGCCCGATGCCACGGTGTCACCGTTCATTCCCAGGCACATCGAGCAACCGGACTCGCGCCACTCCGCACCTGCTTCCGTAAATATGCGATGGAGGCCCAGTTCTTCCGCGCGCTGCTTCACCTGCTGCGATCCGGGCACGACGAGCATGCGAACACCATCCGCCACTTTACGGCCCCGCAATATCCCTGCCGCCTGTTGCAGATCCGATAGCCGGCCATTGGTGCAGCTGCCTACGAATACGACATCGACAGCGTTTGCCGACATCGGCTTGCCGGGAGTGACTTGCATGTAATCGAGCGCCTTGCGAAAGCTCGGATCATTTACGTCGGGAACGGGATCGCCAACACCGATGACCATGCCGGGATTGGTACCGAAAGTGACCATCGGCTGCAGCTTCGCCGCGTCTATCGAGACGGATTTATCGAATTCGGCGTCCTCTTCGCTGCACAGACTCCGCCAGCGCGTGACTGCCGCGTCCCATGCATTGCCCCGCGGCACCCGGGGCCGGCCGCTGAGGTACTCGAAGGTCGTGTCGTCCGGGCCGATCAGTCCCGCCCGTGCACCGGCCTCGATCGACATGTTACAGATCGTCATGCGCGCTTCCATGTCCAGCGCCCGAATCGCGTCGCCTCTGTATTCGATTACGTGGCCGGTACCGCCGTCCACGCCGATCTCGCCGATAATGGCAAGGATCAGGTCCTTGGCAGAAACACCAGCCGGCAGGCGCCCGGCGACGTTGACCGCAAGCGTCCGCGGCTTCCGCTGCAGCAGGCATTGCGTGGCGAGCACGTGACCGACCTCGGTCGTGCCGATACCGAAGGCGAGGGCACCGAATGCGCCGTGCGTGCTCGTGTGGCTATCCCCGCAGACGATCGTCTTGCCCGGTTGGCTGGCGCCGAGTTCCGGGCCGATGACATGCACTATTCCGCGCTGCTCGCTACCGAAACCGTACAGATCGATACCGAAGTCCTCGCAGTTCTTTTCCATTTGCCGAATCTGGTTGGCGGCGCTTTCGCCCACCACGGCAAGGTCGCGAAAACTTCTTACCGGCGTGGTCGGCGTGGAGTGATCCATCGTTGCGAGTATCAGGTCCGCGCGTCGTACCGGGAGTCCCCGCTCCCGAAGGAGGGCGAAAGCCTGCGGCGTCGTGACCTCATGAATGAGGTGCAGGTCGATGTAAAGAACGGCGGGGGTCGCCGGCGTTTCCGGAACCACGACGTGTTCCGCCCACACCTTCCCGAACAGCGTTTTGGCTTCTGCCTGCGACACAGGTTCCTCGCGGTCAGATGGTGGCACGCGAAGCATCGCCCGGTCCGGAACGCGGTGCAGCGTCGCTCTGTTGCCTGCGCAATACCCGGTTGATGACCTCGAGATAGGCTCGCGCACCTGCCTCTACTATGTCCACGCTGGTCCCGTGGCCACGATAACTGGCACCGTCGTGCTCGACAGTGACCGTCACTTCGCCCTGCGCGTCTTCGCCAACAGAGGTGCTGTGGACCTCGAAGTTGCGCAGCACGAGATCGACATCGGTGGCCTTCTCAAGAGCCAGGAAACACGCCGCGATCGGGCCATCACCCTGCGCCGTGCCGCAACTCTCGTCACCATTTTCGCCCCGTAACGTGACATCAGCTTCAGCGTCCTCGCCCGTCCGCGTATTCACCTGTAGCGACGATAGTACCCATGGTCCGGTCGACATTGCGTCAGCGTTCATGACAATGGCCTCGATGTCACTGTCGTAGACATCTTTCTTGCGATCAGCGAGCCTCTTGAATTCCTGGAAGGCGCGGTTGGTTTCGAACTCGTCCAGATCGAATCCCAGTTCACGAACCCGGTCACGAAAAGCGTGTCGCCCGCTGTGTTTGCCCAGGACGAGGTTCGAACGGCTTATGCCGACGTCCTCCGGCCGCATGATCTCGTAAGTGGACGCGTGCTGCAGCATGCCGTGCTGGTGAATCCCGGCTTCGTGCGCAAACGCATTTTCGCCGACGATCGCCTTATTGCGCGGCACGTGCATGCCGGTGATGCTCGATACGAGCCTCGACGATGGGTAGAGGCGGGTGGTGTCTATCGCCGTCTCCAGATCGAAGAACTCGGCGCGTGTCTTGAGTGCCATCACGACTTCCTCGAGGCTGCAGTTGCCGGCACGTTCGCCGATGCCGTTGATCGTGCATTCGATCTGCCTTGCCCCGGCGGCAACTGCCGCAAGGCTGTTGGCGACCGCCATGCCGAGATCGTTGTGGCAATGCACCGACAACGTAATGTCGTCGATCCCCGCCACATGCTCCTTCAAATAACGGAACAGGCGATCGAACTCGGCGGGCACGGTGTACCCGACCGTGTCGGGAATATTCACCGTGGTTGCGCCCGCTTCGATAGCGGCGGAAACGACCTCCGCCAGGTAGGAAAGCTCTGTCCGTGATGCGTCCTCCGGCGAAAATTCAACGTCGTCACAGAGCTCACGGGCCATCCCGATGGCGCCAACCGCGCTCTTGATGATCTCTTCCTTGGCCATCTTGAGCTTGTGTTCGCGGTGGATTGCACTCGTCGCCACGAACACGTGGATTCGATGCCGCTCCGATCCCTTGACCGCCGCATGGACTTTTTCGATATCGTTGGGATTACAGCGGGCCAGCCCGCATACGACCGGGCCGAAATTTGCATCCGCAATCGCCTTTACCGACTCGAAGTCGCCCGGAGACGCCGCCGGAAACCCGGCTTCGATAATATCCACATTGAGTTCGGATAGCGCCTTCGCAACTCGCAGCTTCTCCCGTAGCGTCATGCTGCAACCGGGCGCCTGCTCCCCGTCACGCAACGTCGTATCAAAAATCCGAACTCGCTCAGCTGACATTTGCACTTCCTCCGGCGATCTCTCGACTATGCTTACTCTTCCAGCCAGTCCATGCGGCCGCGCAGACCTGCGCCGACCTTCTCGATGGGATGCTCCAGGTCCGCTTTCATCATGCGCTTGAATTCCGGCATGCCGGCCTCGTTCTCCGCGATCCAGTTGCGGGCAAACGTACCATCCTGGATGTCCCGCAGAACCGCCTTCATCTGTTGCCGTGAATTCTCGTCCACCACACGTGGGCCACTGACCATGTCCCCGTATGCGGCCGTATCGCTGATGAATTTGTGCATCTTGCGAAGTCCGCCTTCGTGCAGGAGATCCACGATCAACTTGAGTTCGTGCATGACTTCGTAATACGCCACCTCGGGCTGGTAACCGGCCTCCACGAGCGTTTCGAATCCGGCAACGATGAGTTCAGTCGCGCCGCCGCAAAGAACAGCCTGTTCGCCGAACAGGTCGGTCTCGGTTTCCTCGGCGAAGGTGGTTTCGATGACTCCGGCACGGGCGCCACCGATACCGGACGCATATGCGAGGGCAAGTTTGAGAGCGTCGCCGGTGGCGTCCTGGTGGACGGCGACCAGGCAGGGCACGCCGTGACCTTCCTCGTACTGGCGCCGCACGAGGCCACCCGGTCCCTTCGGCGCGATCAGCACAACGTCGAGGTCGCCGCGCGGCTCAATTTGCTTGAAGTGCACCGCGAAACCGTGTGCGAAAAGCAGCGCTGCACCTTCAGGAATGTTATCGACGACGGCACCATACAGGCTCTTCTGCACCATGTCCGGCGTCAGAAAGGCAATGATGGCGGCATTCCGCACCGCCTCCGCGGGCTCCATTACCGTGAGGCCGT
>JBFEXY010000005.1:0-23746 GCA_041562415.1 Woeseiaceae bacterium | reverse complement strand
TGCACGGCGGTGCGGGGTACATGGACGAGTACGCGATCAGTCGCCGTTACACGGATGCCCGGGTTTCGCGTATATACGCGGGCAGCTCCGAGATCATGCGCGAGATCATCGCGCGCTCGATCGGCCTCGACCCGCGCAAGGCCGGGAAATGAGGACGGCATTCGTCGGATTGGGCGTAATGGGTTTCCCCATGGCGGGATATCTTGCCTCCCGTGGTCATGACGTCGTTGTCTACAACCGCAGTCCGGACAAGGTTGAACGATGGCTGGAGCAGAACGACGGTATCCGTGCCGCGACGCCGGCTGAAGCGGCGCGCGATGCCGAGATCGTGTTCTGCTGCGTCGGCAATGATGACGACGTCCGCGAGGTTACGCTCGGCGAATATGGGGTTCTCCACGCCATGTCACCGCAATCGATCCTCGTGGATCACACCACGGCATCCGCCACGCTGGCGCGCGATCTGCACGCAGCCGCCGGTGAACGACAGGTCGGCTTCCTGGATGCGCCCCTGTCGGGTGGCCAGGCGGGTGCGGAAAACGGCCAGCTGACGATCATGGTCGGCGGCGACGAGCCTGTCTTCGAGCGCGCGCAACCCGTCATGGATGCTTACGCAAAAGCGATCACGCTCATCGGGCCGGCCGGGGCTGGACAGCTCGCAAAGATGGTCAACCAGATCTGTATTGCGGGCGTTCTGCAGGGGCTTTCCGAGGGGCTGCATTTTGCGCTGCGCGCCAATCTCGATACGGAGAAGGTGATAGGCGCTATCTCGAAAGGTGCAGCGCAATCCTGGCAGATGGACAACCGCTGGCAGACCATGGTGAACGGACGGTTCGAGTTCGGTTTCGCGGTCGACTGGATGCGCAAGGATCTTGCCATCGCGCTGGAAGAGGCACGATCGAATGGCGCCCGGCTCGACCTGGCCGAACTCGTCGACGGCTACTACGCCGAGGTGCAGGCGCTGGGTGGAAACCGCTGGGACACGTCGAGCCTTATTGCGAGACTCGAAACGCCGTCCCGGCCGCAGGATGACTGACCAGGCGGAATCGCCGCCCATGGGGCCGCTCTCCGGGATCAGGGTTATCGAGATTGCGGGCATCGGGCCGACCCAGTTCTGCGGCATGTTGCTTGCCGACATGGGCGCAGAGATCCTGCGCCTGCGGCGTCCGGCCGCTGCCGCTACCGGCGTGGAGATTCCCGAGCGCTTCAACCTGATGAACCGTGGCAGGGCGACGGTCGACGTCGATCTCAAGTCCGATCAGGGCCATGAGCTCGTACTCCGGCTCTGCGGGAGCGCCGATGTGCTGTTCGAGGGCTTTCGTCCCGGCGTCATGGAGCGGCTGGGGCTGGGGCCTGATGAGTGCATGGCACGCAACCAGCGTCTGGTCTATGGGCGGATGACCGGATGGGGGCAGGATGGCCCCATGGCCGGAAGGGCCGGGCACGATACCAACTACATCGCGCTGGCCGGCGCGCTGCACGGCATCGGGCAGGCAGACCGGCCACCGCCGTTGCCGCTGAACCTCGTCGGGGATTTTGGTGGCGGGGCGCTGTACCTCGCGATGGGTTTGCTGGCCGCATTGATCGAGGCCGGCCGCTCCGGCAAGGGCCAGGTGGTTGATGCGGCGATGGTCGATGGCACTGCCTCGATGCTGACCCTGTTCCATGGCTTGATGGCAGGTGGAATGTGGACAGAGCGCCGGGAAAGCAACCTGCTGGACGGCGGCGCTCCTTTCGCCCGCTGCTACGAGACCCGTGATAACAGGTATGTTGCGGTCTGCGCGCTGGAGACGGGGTTTTTTGCCAGGTTGCTCGAGGTCCTGTCCATCGATGACATAGATCCAGCCGATCAGTACGACACGGACCAGTGGGCAAGGCATCAGGAGATCTTCACCAGGGTCTTCGGAAGCAAGACGCGCGACGAATGGAGCGACCTGCTGAGCGGCGTTGATGCCTGCGCGACCCCGGTACTGACGCTCACTGAAGCCGCGGAGCACGAGCACGCAAGTGCGCGCGGCAGCTACGTGGATATCGATGGAATCCGGCAACCGGGGCCTGCGCCGCGTTTCTCGAGAACGCCCGCAGAGGCCAGGCCGGCGCCGCGAGGGAACAGCGAGGCCTTGAGCGAGGTTCTCTCCCGGTGGGGCCTGCGCGAGGAAGAGATCCGGCAACTGCTATAATGCCGCCTTCACAGGGGTGGTCTTCTGACCTGAGATCCGTAACGGGAACCCTTAGAACCTGAACCGGGTAATGCCGGCGTAGGGAGAGGACGATGAAATACAAGCTTACGGCGCCGATTCTCTGCGCTGTCCCCGCAAGCCTCCTGCTTGTGGCGCCGGTTGCGGCGCCCGCGCAAGCTATCGAGGAAATCATCGTCACCGCGGATTTTCGGGAACGGGCGGCAAGCGAGATTCCTGCGAGCGTCACGGTCCTCGACGCTGACGAAGTCGGGCAACTCGCCGTGCAGCACTTCGAGGAACTGATTAACGTGGTGCCGAACCTGAACTGGTCGGGCGACGGCCATCGAGCAAGGTATCTGCAAATCCGCGGCGTCGGCGAACTGGAGCAATACCAGGGCGCGCCCAATCCGTCTGTCGGTTTCCTGATCGACGACATCGATTTCAGCGGTATCGGCACGATCGCGACAACATTCGATATCGAGCGCATCGAGGTACTGCGCGGTCCCCAGGGCACTCGTTACGGTGCGAATGCGCTGGCCGGGCTCGTGTACGTACAGAGCATGTCGCCATCCGCGGCACGCGAAGGGAGCGTGCAGCTCACCGTTGGCGACGACGACACGCTGGCGGGCGGCGTCGCGCTCGGCGGGTCGATTACCGCCGACGAGTCGCTGCTATTTCGGGTTAGCGCACATCATCATGAAAGCAACGGCTTCCGCGACAATACCTATCTCGGTCGGGACGATACCAACGCCCGTAACGAGACAAGTTTTCGCGGACGACTGCGCTGGCTCCCGGACGATACACTGTCAGTGGATGTCGCGGCACTGTATGCAGACGTCGATAACGGCTACGACGCATTTGCCATCGACAACAGCCTTACGATGCTCTCTGACAAGCCGGGCAAGGACGCACAGCGCAGCGTCGGAGGCTCGTTGCGTATCGAGTGGTCGGCGTTGCCCTGGGCGACGCTTACGTCGCTAACGGCGGCTGCGGATTCGGATGTCCGTTTCGACTTCGACGCGGACTGGGGTAACGATGACAGCTGGGCGCCGGTAACCTATGACTATATTTCGCTAAGCGATCGGTCTCGCCGCACCTTCAGCCAGGAGTTTCGCCTGGCGTCCAGCGAAGCGGGCCGCATCTTCGGCGGCACCACCGACTGGCTCGCGGGTCTCTATCTGCTCGACCTCGAGGACGAGCTGCTGACCATCAACCAGGGCGAGTACTTCGACCCGGGATTCGACTTCGCGGATAGCCTCGATGACAGCTTCGGCAGTGCTTATGATGCACGTAATATCGCCGCGTTCGGCCAGCTCGATACGGATCTCGGTTCAGCGACCCGTTTGAGCATTGGCCTGCGCCTGGAGCGACGCACAACCGAGTACGCTGATACGGCAGGCCTGCAGGCGGGTCCGTCCGAGACCATGACGGGCGGGGATATCACCCTAAGCCACGATCACTCCGGCGAATTGACCAGTTTTGTAAGTCTCTCCAGGGGTTACAAGGCAGGCGGATTCAATCTCGGGATCGTGCCGGAGGATCGTCGCGAATTCGATGCCGAGAGCATGTGGAACCTCGAAGCAGGCATCAAGTCGCTGCTGTTCGATGGCGCCGTCGCGCTGAATGTTTCTGCGTTTTACAGCCGCCGCGATGACCAGCAGGTGCGAACGTCTTTTCAATTGATCCCGGGCGATCCGGCATCGTTCGTCTTTTTCACCGACAACGCCGCCGAAGGCCGGACGGTAGGACTCGAGGCGGAAGTTCGCTGGTCGATAGGCGATGCGCTCGACCTGTATGCCAACGTCGGTCTGCTTGATGCAGTATTTGAAGACTTTGTGACCCCGCGAGTCGACCTGAGTGGTCGGGCACAGGCGCATGCGCCGGACTACACCCTCGCCGCCGGTGCCAGCTACCGTCATACGAGCGGTATTTTTGCGCGCCTGGACGTCAGCGCCCGCGACGCATTCTATTTCGACGTCAGTCACGACCAGGCGTCGCAGCCTTACGAGCTGGCGAATGCACGGATCGGCTACGGGACGGAAAGCTGGTCCGTGCAGCTGTGGGCGCGTAACCTGTTCAATCGTCACTACGCCGTGCGCGGCTTCTATTTCGGCAACGAGCCGCCGGATTTCCCGAATACGTTGTACACGCGTGGCGGTGATCCGCGGCAGCTCGGTGTCACCTTCGATATGAGTTTCTAGAGAGGTTACAGTCATGAAGGTCGCTGTCGACATCAGTCTTTATCCGCTGGACGCGGATTTTATTCCGCCTATCAAGGACGTGATCGAACGCCTCAACGCCTACCCGTCTCTTCAGGTTGTGACCAACCCGATGAGTACCCAGATTCGCGGCGAATATGCCGAAGTGATGGCGGCCCTGACCCACGAGATCGGAACGACGTTCGATCGGGTGCCCAAAGCGGTGTTCGCGATCAGGATCCTGAATAACCCGGTCGCGGGTTGATACCCGGGTGATTGATTTCTGGACGGCGGTTGCCGCCGAGGCGCGGGACCTCGCGCCGCTCGAGGTAGTCGCCGTCGCCGCCGCGATTGCCTACCTTGTGCTGGCGATCCGCCAGAGTATCTGGTGCTGGCTGGGCGCCGGTATCAGCACCGCAATTTACGTATACCTGTTCTTCGTTGCGAAGCTCTACATGGAATCGGCGCTGAACCTTTTCTATTTCGCAATGGCCATCTACGGCTGGTCCGTATGGTATTTCGGGCGGTCCGGTGACGAGGCGTTACCCGTTTCCGTATGGCGACGAAATGTGCACGGGATAGCCATCGCGTCGATCCTGGCGGCAAGTATCCTGAGTGGTTATCTGCTGGCGCGTTACTCGGATGCCGCGTATCCCTATGTCGATTCGATGACGACCTGGGGGGCGATCTGGGCGACGTTCCTGGTAGCACGGAAAGTCCTCGAGAACTGGTGGTACTGGCTCGTCATCGATGCTGCGTCGATCGTGATCTACTGGTCTCGTGACCTGCAGTTGACGGCGCTGCTTTTCGTTGCGTACGTCGTGATGATCCCGTTCGGACTGATCGCCTGGCGCCGCTCCTTGCAGGAGCAGGCGGTATGAACGTAACTACTGATCCCTCGACGATTCTTGCGGACATCCCCGGATGGCAAGGCTCGTCATACCGGGAATTGCCCGGAGGGCTGACTAACAGGACATTGCTTGTTGAGAGGGCCGGCCGCCGCGCGGTTCTGAAGATCGACCCGGCGCCGCGCATGCCACCGTACAATCCCCGGCGCGAAGAGGCTCTTATCCAGGACCGGGCGGCGGCGCTTGGCCGCGCAAACCGCGTACTGTATGTGCACGAAACAGTGTTGCTGGCCGAGTGGTCGGAAGGCGAGGTGTGGACGCGTGCTCACTTCGACGAGGACGACAACCTGAGGCAGCTTGCGGAAGCGTTGCGCGAGGTGCATGGACTTCCACTGACCGGGAAAATCTTCGACCTGAAGGCGGCCGCCCGCCAGTATGCAGGGCAACTGGACGCAGCTACGCTGGTTGCGGCGGAATCACGCCTTGCCCTCATAGATTCGATGCCCGAACCGATGAATCTTTGCTGTTGCCACAACGACCTCGTCGCCGAAAACATCATTTCCACGCCGCAAGTCCGATTCCTTGACTGGGAGTACGCCTGCGACAACGAGCCGTTGTTCGATCTCGCGATTTTGGTGGCTCATCACGGATTGTCCGACCGTCACGCTGACCTCCTTCTGGATGCCTACTTCGACGGCGAAGGCCGGCGCTGGCGCGAGCAGCTTGCTATGCAGATGCGCTTTTATGACGCGCTAAACTGGCTGTGGTCGGCTGCCAATGCTCCTCCAGCTCAGGATGAATAACACCAGGAATACGAGGTCCGCGTATGCCCAGGGTACCCACATCGAAGGGATGCTGGTGGTAAGCATGTACCAGAATGCCAGGGAGCAATAGGAGATCTTGAGGCCACAACCGTAAAGAATGAGGTCGCGGTTCCTGACCGGGTCCATCGCGATTCTGTAGAACATGATTGCGAACAGGATCAGCAGCATCGCCGGGAACTGTACGTAGGCCATATGATTCGGCGGCTCTACGCCGTACATCGCAAAGATGCTTGCGGGTGCAATAATGAAGGCAATGCCAAGTATGCCGTCATAGGCGGCCGCCAGCAGGAAAAAGGGTCGTATCCAGTTTTCTTTCATGATGCACCCCCAAGGTACGCTTGCTTGTCTTTCCTCAGCCCTCGCAACGTGCGTTTGAAGGCTCGTTGCCGGGCTGTGGTCGCAGCATCGCTGTACAGGTCTTTCGCCAGCGACACGAAATGCCGTTCCAGGTCGCGGACGTCCATGCGATCCGGCTGGAAGTTAACGTCGAACAGTGTGCAGAGCTCCCACGCGGTTTCGTCGAGCAGGCGACCTTCGCGCCGCAGTCGCTCGTATAACGGCGTTCCGGGGAACGCGGTCTGAATCGTTATCTGCACCTCGTAGAGGCCGCTCGCTCGAACGAAGTCGCGTACCTGGTCGAAACTCTCCGTGCCCGTGCCGTCGAGGCCCAGGACGAAACAACCGTTCACGCTGATCCCATGGCTCTGGATTCGATCGATCGCAGCCATGTAGGTATCGAGCTGCCTGGCTTTCCAGTCCGATTTCTGCTCGATACCGTGCAGCCCTTCCGTTGTCGGGCTCTCCAGGCCAATCAGCACCTGGGCGCAGCCGCTGTCCCGCATCAGGCCGAGAAGCTCGTTGTCCCTGGCGATCGATATGTCGCTTTCCGTAAACCAGCGTACGCCTTCGCCAGCCATTGCACGCAACAGTCTTTTCGCATGCTTCCTGTTGACGAAACTGTTGTCGTCCGCAAGCTCAATGAAGGGCTTCGGCCATATTTCCTTGATGCGCCGTATCTCGGCAATCACCTTGTCCACCGGTTTCACGCGGTAACCGGGCGAAAGGCGAATGGATGCGGCGCAGAACTCGCAGTCAAAAGGGCATCCGCGCTGAGTCTGCACCGTGAGCCTGTTGTATCGCTCAGGGTCGAGCAATTCGAAACGGGGCATTGGCGCACCGCCGAGGTTGAACGGTGTGCTGCGGGCGTCGTAAATTGATCGCAGCTGGCGGCGTTTGAGGTCCCGCACTACCGAGGGCCAGACCGGCTCGCCTTCTCCCAGCACGATGCTGTCGGCATGCTCCAACGCTTCTTCGGGCACGGCGGTTACGTGCAGGCCACCGAGAATGACGATTACGCCGGCGGAACGAAATCGATCGGCCAGCTGATAAGCCTCCCCGATCTGTGCCGAATATGAAGAGATCGCGACAACATCGTAGTCGCCCGGCAATTCGTCGAGTGCCGCAATGTCCTCGACTTCCTGGTAATCGAGGTCGATGTCCCTGTCCGTCATGCCTGCGAGCGTGAGCAGGCCGAGGCTCGGTAACGAGGCGATCGTCTTGTTACGTTCGACAAAACCAGGAAGCGTCAGGCCGAGGCGCGTCAACTCCTCGTTATGGGCCCGGACACCGCTCATTGCGACGAGGCCCAATCTCATTCGTACGGCCATCCGAGCAGAACGGGGATAATCCCGGCGAGCACTGCAAGTACCGGAATCGGAAACAGGTGACGAAACGGCTTCTTCCAGGCGCTGAGGAAACAGCACGCGGGCATCGTTATTACGGCAACAAGAAATCCGACAGAAGCGATCCGGCTATGCGTTGGTGGCAGCGAGACCACGGTCAAGGTCAGCCCGAAGAGACGATTAAGAAAGCCGATGCCGAAAAAGGAGATGTGACCCAGGCGCAGCATGCGCCGGCGGAATGAGGCATAACCGCCCGCCCAGTCGTCGCGGCTGAAGAACAGGCCAAGGGCAGCGCCCGCTGCTGCTCCGGACAGCATCGCGATCCACCCCACCAGTATGTTCAGGCTGGCGATATCCATGACGGCCGCTCGTCCACGATTTCGTGGACTGTCGAGTCATAGTACCGTGTCGCGGATCCTGTCCGATAAGTATTTACACCAACTTACCGGTATGTATGCAGCCTGCTGGCCTACCAGCTGTTGCGCAGTTCCCTGAGTTTCAGAAACACCGAGCGCGCATCCGGATGATCGCCTATATCCGGAAAGTCCTCCTTCAACCGCGCGACTACCGTGGGACTGTCGAGCCGGAAAAATGTGTTCATCTCGTGTTCCTGCGCCAGCGTCGTAACAAGCGCATCGGCTGGATCCTGGTTCTCGTAGTCCCGGATCATTTGCTGCGCAAATTCGTTATCGGGCTCGCGATCGAGCGTAAAGCGCAGGTTGTTGATCAGGTAATCGTGTCCCGGGTAGACAAGCGTATCGTCGCGGAGCCTTGACAGTTGCTTGTCGAAGGTTTCGTACAGCTCGTTTGGATGGCCGCCGTTGTGGCAGTTGCCGGCACCCGCGTTGAACAGTGTGTCGCCGCTGAACAGCGCTGGCTGGTCGGTGTGAGACAGCAGGCATATATGGCTCATCGTGTGCCCGGGTGTGTCCAGGCATTCGAGATCGACGGTCACGCCCACCTTGATGACGTCACCGGCGCCGACACCGCGGTCCATATTGGATATGCGCCCGCCGGCGTTCCTGTGCGCGATAATCTTCGCGCCCGTGGCTGCAACCATGGCCTTGTTGCCGCCGATGTGGTCGCCATGCTCGTGCGTATTGACGATCTGGGTAATGCGCCATCCCCTGTCCTGCGCTACAGCGAGGCACTTGCTGAAATCGAGCGGATCGATAGCAAGAGCGTCGCCGGTCTCGGGGCAGGCAACGACGTAGTTGAAATTCCGGTATGCATTAGCTGTCCAGATCTGTTCTACGATCATCTTCTACTCCTCGTCTGCCGCCTCGTACACGAGCTTACCGCCGACCCAGGTCTGCAGTATGCGGATATCGTCGATCTCGCTCGCTGGTATTTCGAAATAATCGCGATCGACAACGATGAAGTCAGCCCACTTGCCCCGCTCGAGACTGCCGAAGCGGTCTTCCTGGTGCGCGGCATAAGCCGCTGCAAGCGTAAATGAATGCAACGCCTCCGCGCGGGTCAATGCCTGGTCGGCATACCAGCCACCCTCGGGCAAGCCCGCCCGGTCCTGCCTCGCGACGGCGGCGTAAAGGCCGTGAAACGGGTCAGGCAGTTCGACCGGGAAGTCGGAGCCGCTGGCAATCACCGCGCCGGAATCGAGCAGCCGGCGCCAGGCGTAGCCGCCCTTTATTCGCTGCGGACCTACCCGGTCTTCCGCCATGTTCATATCGCTGGTCGCATGCACCGGTTGCATCGACGCAATAACGCCGAGTTCGCTGAAGCGCGGTATGTCGTCGAGCGCGATGATCTGGGCGTGCTCGACACGGTTGCGGAGCGGTGAAGGCTTGCCACCCTGTGCCCGCTCGAAGGCGTCGAGCGCCATGCTGTTACCGAGATCGCCGATAGCGTGGATGCCGACCTGGAATCCCTTGCTGTTTGCCTTCCGCACGAATTCGTCGAGCTGCTGTTGCGTGTAGAACGGTAGCCCGCGATTTTCAGGATCGTCTTCATAGGGCTCGATCATCGCCGCACCGCGGCTGCCGAGAGCACCGTCCGAATAGAGTTTCACCGATGCAATGTCGAGATGGTCGTTCCCGTAGCCGCGAATAGGTTCGGCAAATGCGTCGAGATTAGGACCGGTATCGCTCAACATCGCGTATATGCGCATGCCGAGTTCATTGTCATCGGCCATCGACATGTACACTTCGGCCTCCGTCTTGTTGATTCCGGCATCGTGCACGCCAGTGATGCCGACAGCCAGCAGGCTGTCGACTGCGCTCGCGTAAGCCTCGCGAATCTCACTGCGCGTCGGCTCGGGGATGTGTTTTTCGACGAACGCCATCGCGTTGTCGATCAGGGTGCCGGTAGCGTTGCCGTGGCCGTCGCGGACGATCTTGCCGCCGACAGGATCCGGCGTGTCCGCATCGATTCCTGCGATCTCGAGTGCCTTGCTGTTGGCCCAACCCGCATGTCCGTCGATGCGCCGCAGCCAGACCGGCCGGTCGCTTACCACGGCATCGATGTCCGCGGCCCTCGGGAATTCCTTTACCGGCCATAACACTTGGTTCCAGCCGCGGCCCAGGATCCAGCCGGTGCTTCTTCCGGAAGCATAGTCGTCGATGCGCTCGACCGCTGCCTCCACGCTCGTTGCACCGAGCAGGTTCAGGCTCACCGCCAGGAAGCCCTGGTTGTAGACGTGCGCATGCGCATCGGTGAGTCCCGGCAGGATGAACTTGCCGCCGCCATCGACGCGATCGCTTTCGGCAATGCCCGCGAGCAGGGACTCGTCACCCGTGGCAACGATCCTGCCGTCGGCATCGAAAATGAGCACGCTGAACTCGCGGATGCCTTCAGCAGATGACGTATAACCGACAACGTTGTGGATTGCGGTATCCGCAGACGCGGCGAGCGCCCAGAGGCAACTGAGGGCAGTCAGGAAGTGGCTGGTTCTATTCACGAAACAAGGCTCCGTAGGGACGATTCGATATGTAGCAAAAATACCACATATCCGCATATTGAAGTCCTGTTTAACATAGAAGCGTTCTAATATGTTGACATGACGCGGTACTTCTGCGAATTTGTCCGTGCACTTGCGTCGTGTTTGAACAACATCTAGCCGATGCAAGTACAGCCAGACACCTTCAGGTACGGCTTGGCGGGGGATTCAGGGGGCCAGGTACCACGTACAATACGTAGGTAGCGAAGGCGGTTCCGACTGGAACCGCCTTTTTTAATTCCACGGCAGGAGCGCCGACCTCTACGACGGGCTTCATCTATGGCATCCGACCACGGCAGCGGCAACATGAAGCGGGTCATCATTGCGCTGACGCTGACCGGCACCTTCATGGTCGTCGAGGTCATTGGCGGCATTCTTGCTGGCTCGCTCGCGCTCCTGGCCGACGCGGGCCATATGCTGACCGACACGATGGCACTAGCGCTGGCAGCCGTGGCATTTCATGTCAGCAAGCGGCCCGCCGATACGAGGCGCACGTTCGGGTACCAGCGCTTCCAGATCCTCGCGGCTTTCGTCAACGGCCTGAGCTTGCTGGTCATTGTGGGCTGGATACTTTTCGAAGCGATGCGCCGCTTCATTTCCCCGGTGGAAGTTACAGGTGCGACCATGTTGATCGTGGCCGCGGCCGGCCTGGTCGTGAACGTGATCGCATTCGCCGTCCTGCACAGCGGTGATCATGACAATCTGAACATCCGCGGCGCCGCATTGCACGTAGCCGGAGACCTGCTCGGCTCCGTGGCCGCAATTGTCGCCGCAATAGTGATTATCTACACCGGCTGGATGGCGATTGACCCCTTGTTGTCGGTCGCCGTGGCATTTCTGATTCTGAAGAGCGCGTGGGCGCTGGTGCAGCAGAGCGGGCACGTGCTGCTGGAGGGTGCCCCCGCGTGGCTCGATCGTGACGAGATGCAGCAGAAGATCGTCGAACGCGTGCCCGAAGTGCAAGAGATACACCATGTGCACGTCTGGGGTCTGACGCCACAGGATCTGATGCTGACGATGCATCTCAGGATTTCCCCGGATGTGTCGAACTCGACAGGCATCGTTCGACGGGTCAAGGCGACCCTGAAGGAAGATTACGGTATCGGGCACTCGACGATCGAGATAGAGACCGACGCCTGCGCCGATCACTAATCCGTCGGCTCGATGATCCCGATATAAGGCAAGGTACGCTCGTGCTCGGCGTAATCGAGGCCATAACCGACGACCCATTCGTCGCCGATGCCGAAGCCGATGTAGTCGATGGGCACGTCCACCTCTGCACGGTGCGGCTTATGCAACAGGGCGGCGGTCCTGATGGACGACGGTCGATGCGATTCGAGAACGCCGATCAGGTACTTGAGCGTGTGGCCCGTGTCGACGATGTCCTCGACGATCAGGACATGGCGATTTTCGATGTTGCCGCGTACGTCCATAACGAGGCGCACCGCGCCTGAAGAGACGCTACCGGTGGCGTAGCTGGAAACGGCGATGAATTCGATCGTGCGCGGAATCGTCAGGCGTCGCGACAGGTCAGCGAGGAAGATGAACGCGCCCTTGAGTACGCCGACAAGCACGATGTCGCCCTTGTCGCCGTAATCAGCTGAAATCTGTGCTGCGAGTTCGGCGACACGCGCCTGTATGTCCTGTTCGCTGATCAGTACCGGCGGATGGTTCAATGTCAGGGTCCGTCGTCTGCGGTCGATGCAGGATAGGTTATCTTGTACGTGGAAGCCAGACGCGAATGCGGTAAGGTAGCCGGGGTATGAAACGGTCCATCGCCATCGCAGGAAACATGGGTGCGGGCAAGTCGACACTGGTCGATTTTCTGGCGCGCACGTACGGCGTGGTACCGTTCTACGAGCCGAATGACGAGAACCCGTACCTGTCGGATTTCTACAGGGATATGAAGGGCTGGGCTTTTCAGTCACAACTCTATTTCCTGGCCAACAAGTTTCGCTTGCACCAGGAACTCGACCGCCAGCCCGGCGTTGTCGCGCTCGATCGCACAATATTCGAGGATGCGGAAATCTTCGCGACTGCGCTGCACCAGATGCGCAAGATCTCGAAACGTGACTGGCAGACCTACCAGAGTTTTTACGCCGCTATCCTCGACGCGATCCGGCCGCCCGATCTGATGATTTACCTGCGCTGCTCGATGCGGACTCTGCGGCAACGGATACGTCTGCGCGGCCGCGCGATGGAGCGAGACGTGCCGCTGTCTTACCTCAAACGCCTCGAACGGCTGTACGACGAGTGGATAGATTCCTACGACATGAGTGATGTGCTCGTCCTCGAAACCGACGAGCTCGACTACATTCACGACCTCGTGCACCGGCTGGACGTCATGGATCGTATCGAGGCCGTGCTGCCACCCGAGATGGGCAAGCCGGCATGCTGAATGGCATAACGGCTCCCTGAACCGATGAACGGCGGCATACTCGAGATCTCGCTGCAGGGGCTCCTGTACGCGTTTCTGCCCGCGCTCGTCGTACTGTTGATCATGTGGCGCTGGAAGGCTGGCACCGGTACGGCCGTTTACGCGATGTTGCGCATGCTGGTGCAGTTGTTCGCCATCGGCTACGTGCTGATCTATATCTTCGAGAGCGACAGCTACTGGATGATTGCCGGCGTGCTGACGATCATGATCGTGGTCGCAAGCTGGATCGCAGTGCGCCCGCTCGGCTCCAGGAAGCGGCAATCCTGGCCGAATTCACTGTTGGCCGTCGGTCTCACGAGCGTCGTGATCCTGGCGCTGGTTACGCAGGTCGTCATCGGCGTCGAGCCCTGGTTCAGTCCGCGCTACGTGGTGCCCCTCGGCGGCATGGTCATCACCGGTGCGATGAATGCGGTGAGCCTCGCGGCAGAACGCTTCCAGTCCGAAACTGCGCGCGACGAGCCGGTGCCGGAAGCTCGCCGGAGTGCCTTCAAGACGTCGCTGATACCGATCACCAACATGCTGTTCGCCGTCGGTGTAGTGTCGCTGCCGGGGATGATGACCGGACAGATCCTCTCCGGTGTGTCGCCGTTGATTGCTGCGAAGTACCAGATCATCATAATGGCGATGTTCTTCGGAACCGGCGGCATAGCGGCCGCAATCTACCTCGAACTAGAAAGTCGTCGCGCGGGCGGCGACTGAGCCTTCTCAGTCGATACGAAAACCGGCGCTGCGGAGCATCCTGGCGCTCGAGTCGAATTCCTGCCGGTCGGCGTAGGTCATGACGACTTCGAACTCCCCGGTGCCGCGGCGGAACCAGTCGAGATTCAGGTCGGGGGCCTGCTGCTCGAGGCTCTCGACGAAAGCGGCGGCGCGGTAGGGCTCGCCGAACGTTACAAGTGTCGACTGCCCGAGTTCGGAATACAGGGCATCGCCGACGGGTTTCCCCGAGTCACCGTTGCCGATCACGTAGTTCAGGTGCCGGAATATGTATCCGGAGTACCAGTTGGCGCCCGATGGGATCGGACCGCCATCGACCGGTATGCGCCGGGGACCGTAGTTGTAGGCGGCCAGCGCAAGGTGAAGGTTGCCGTCGTAACGCGCCAGCAGTTCCTTCAGGTAGCGCGCGCCGGCGTCGATGTTCGTGCAGGGATCATACAATTCACTGAGGCGATGGATGCCAAGGTGCCTCGCGGTATCGGGCCAAAGAATCTGCATAACGCCGTGGGCGTTGGCCCGTGATCGTGCCGTCGCTTCGAAATCGCTCTCGCCGCGCGCGACCGCCAGCAACAGCGTCTCGGGGAGTCCGTATTGCAGCGCTGCCGTGCCGAAACAGCTCGCAAACGGAAAGCGGTAGGCCGGTTCGAGATGAGTCTGCGTCATGGAATAGTCGCGCCACGCGGTGTCGAGATCCGGCTCGATAGCGCGCGCGGCGATTGCATCAAGACAAGCCAGGATCGGGATGAGCCTGAGCATGATTCGCAATCGTCGCCGCAACACGTCAGCCCTCCGGAAGCTGCAGGCCGGTCGCCGCGGAAATCTGGGACAGGTTGGCGGTGATTTCCTGGTCGTCTTCGTACGCAAATGCGACTTCGTAGACGCCCGGCTTGACCTTGATGACGCGATAGTCGAGGCCGGTGACGCGCTGCAGCTGGTCGACGAAACCGTTTGCCGCAATCTCGCTGCGGAAAGGGCTCCAGAATGCATACCATTGCGGCACCGTAGCTTCCTGGAATGCCGGTGATTCTGCCAGGTCCGGCTCGACTTCAGATTCGTGGTCCACTGCTTCGGAAGGCATGGGCGGATCTGCAGGCCCGTCGATTGCCGCTGCGACAGGCTCTTCCCGTGGCGCTGGCTCGGGTTCAGGGTCGGGCACCGGCGGGGTTGCCCGCATCGGTAATGTAATGACGCTGTGTTCCGCAACGCTCGACTCGGTGGTGAACTCCGGGATACCAACAAATACGACCAGCGCGGCGACGGCGAGGGCGGATCCCACAAGCACACCCAGAAGACGCATCATCGTTCTGTCCTCACAGCACGTCCTTTACTTCTATCGCGCGCCAGCCGACGTGCCGGGCATGGCGATCGGCGAGCACCGCGAATTCTTCGAGCCAACGGTGCAGCACATTATCTTCGAGCCCCCTACGTATAGAACCGGTGCAACGCAGGGGTAGCGTATCGATGTGATTCGCGAACTCGCGTGCGGCTCGCGAGTCGTTGACTGCAAATGCGTAGTAAGTATCGACGCCCGGAGTCGCCTGCCACTCCCTGGTCTCACGCATTTCGCTGTTGCCCATGGTCGTGAATGGCAACGGGTAACGCATCGGCTTGCCGCGAGTTACGACATGGGGCGTGGTGCGCTCGCGGCAAGTCGAATCGCCCAGTCGCACCAGCCCGTAGTTGGCCTGGTATTCGAGAACAAAAACAATCGCGTCGGCACGCGAATCGGCGACCAGTACGGAGCACGGCGGTTGCGACTCGCCGAAGCTTGTCGCCTGCATCGATGCGTCTCCGTGTCGTGCGCAAATACGCTGGTCCTGGGATTTCAGTATCCGCAACGGGCCGAGCAGGGCATCCCCGCCGCCATGAGGAACGGACATGGTTGTGCCCGATCCATCGGCAACCGGCTGTGGAGGCGACCATTCGCCGGCGAGGCGGTAACCGGGCAACGACACATAGGCGCTGGCGCTTAGGGTGGATAATTCATTCCCGGGGTCGGCCGGCGTTACGGTGAGCCAGTACTGGTAGAGAGCGCCGTCAATCCGGTGCGCCTTACCGCTAAGTGTTGCATTTATCTTCACCTCGTCATCGGTCAGCTCGAGTGCGTCATGCGCGGCGAGATTGTTGCTTACCAGCTCGACCGTTGCGGTGAGGTTGTCGCCTGGTTCGGTCGCCCGACTTGCCGAGACGATGTATCGCCCGCTTGTCTCACGCAGCAATGCGCATGACAGTTCATGAGCAAGATGCGCGGCAAGAAGGTCGGATTCATCACCCGAAAACGGCACGTCGCGTGCGCCACGAAAAGTCTCGTCAGCTTTCGTCTGTCGTATGGCCCGTTGCTGAATGGTACTGAGCGCGCCCTGCCAGGCTTTGCCGAAACCCGACACCCAGTTCCGGTCCTCGAGGTCGAGGGCGCGTACGTTGACGCCGTAAAGGCCATCGATCCGCCGCGATACCGATATGCCTATGTAGTAGTGAACCTCATCCCGGGTGCAGTCCACGGATTGGCTGGCCGGCGTCGCCGTGGTGCCGCCCTGGCGCCGGCCCACGGACACACCTGGCGTATTCAGCGCAGCATCGAGCAAGCGGTCACGAAGTGAGATAGCGAGTTCGTTGCTGACGGGCGCTGGCACATTGTCCTCGAACACGACGAACATCACCGACTCGCCCTTGAAGCGAGGGTGCTCGACAAGCTGCGAGGTGACGAAGGGCACCAGCTCGCGATCGAACCAGCGATCGAGATTCCTCTCGGCCGCCCCGGCCTGTGCTGCGAGCAAGGTTATTGAAAGGATTATGATTGCTTTGCGGATCACGACGCCTCCAGCCGCAAGTCACCATCCTGGCCGATCACCAGCGCGCCACCGGAATTGCTGCGCATCAGCGAGTCGAGTTGCTCGCGCAGCTTTCCCGGCAGGGTGACGCCCCAGCCCACTTCGGCGGTGTTCACGCCGGCGCGTGCGAGCGCATCGATAACGGGCTTTGGCACGGTGCCCGTTTCCATTTCGTGATAGCTGTTTGGCGCAGATGCATCCCAGAAGCTGATGCGGCTCTCGCTGACCGTCATGCGGCGGGCGCGGCCATCGGAAATGGCGTACAGGCCTACCTTGCCGGCAGACACGAGGCGCGTCAGTGCGAGGTCGGATTCGAATCGCAGCGTGAAGCCTTTGTCATCGGTCGTGTCCCTGGCAGAAGCTGGTTTATCAGAAGCGTCCTGCTTCACCGGAGTTGCCTCGACTGCCGCACGTTGCTCCGGCGCGAATGTCGTTGTCCATTTCGGGCGAGTAAGCCGCACGGCCTTGTCCGGTTCGCTTGTCGGAGGGGCGGGATCCACATTCCTGGCCACAGAACCGGAGTCGGCCTCGACAGATTCAGGCGTTGGTGGCGGTGCTGCCACTGCAGGCGACTGCGTAGGCGCTTCGGGGACCAGCGGGATGCTTTGCACTAGCGCAAAAATGGCAACCAGGCAGAGTGCGAGGATTGCCATGAACCGCATGATGTCGGTCTGCAGGTCGGCAGCACCGCCGGCGTCCGTGTCACCGCGGTGCATGGGATAGAAAAGGGGAGAACGGCTCACTCGGCGGCCTCCGCGGTGGTCGCGGCACTTCCACGGTGGCCGAGGTGGCGTTCGATGCGGCGCAGGCTTTCGCGCATCTCCGAGGTGTCGGCGCGAGCTGCCGTGTCGTAGCGCTGCTGCAGGCGGGAACCCAGGGTGACGGTCTTGTAGACACGCATGAGATAGCCGCCGATGCCGCCGAATATCGTTGTCGACAGCGCGAGCAGGATACCGCCGTCAATCATCCGCTCGAGCATTGCGAACGCGCCGGCCTGCAGGGCGACCTCCCTGTCACCCAGCGCAAAGATCAGTGCGCTGCGCATGCCGATCGCCGTCCATATCACGCCGGTTCCGAAGAACAGCGTCGTCCAGATATCGGTCAGGTGATCGAGCTGTACAATCTGGTTGACGGGCTTGTCATCATCCAGGCAGCGGCGTAATCGCCCGAGCGTGATGAAATAGGCCAGCAGCAGCCCGGCAAATACCGGGATGGACGAACCGAGGTTGGTGTATGCCCATTGCAGCCAGTGTGCCGGCGTGCTGATCGCGGTGTCATGGAGACGAATCAGGTCCAGCCGGGCCAGCGTATACAACAGCGCTGCGCCGCCCAGCAGCGTTCCGAAAGCGCCGGCGACCAATCCCTGTAGAAAGAGCCGTTGCGTCATCGCCGCGTCTCGTCATCGACTGGCTGCACAGGCGGTGCAGGTTGCCTCGAGCACCAGCTCGACCTCCTGGTAGAGGCGGTCGGCACGGTAATAGCCGTCATGATCCTCGCTCACCCTGAGCAGCCCGCGTTCCTTGTCAGAGAGCTCACGTTCCATATCGAACAGCACGCGCTGCTTGTTCGGGCAAGTATGCGAACAGTTGTTGTAGTCACCCTTCATCGACATGAACTTCACGTTGAAGAAGCGGTTGTAATACTCCTGTGCCTGGCGCGTGCTCAGCAGGCCCTGGTCGCCCGACCAGAGGAGAAATTCGCTGAAGATCCGCTTATTTTCGGGTTTCGGGTCGCCTTCGGCGATCGTCAGCAGGTCGTCGTAATAGCGCTCGAAATGCGCCTCGCAGCCGGTGTTCAGTGACGTCTTGACGAAACTGATCGCGCTATCGAGGTTGCGTGTTTGCGGAGACGGGCAACCGGGTTCCGTCGACGCGCAGGCGGAGATCGTCGTCAAGCCAACAATGATGAGCAGGAATTTGACGGGGGAGGTGAGTAACTGGGTGTTCATTATATTGCTCCGTACCGAATCGGGGGCATGGCTCACTGTTCGAGAGGGCTGCGATAGGCTTGCTCCACGCTGCCTGGCGGAGGCCCTGCAATCAGGGCGCGCGAGTCTTCGTCACCGAACAGGATGGTTTTGACGCCACCGACGACTTCCATCATCTCCGGCGTGATGGTGCCGAACGACTGGTTGAGTTGTTCCATCAGCGTCGCGCGCGCGATCTCCTGCCGCGTGCGCTCGATAAGCACACTCGTTTCTTCCATATCGAGGTAGATGTCCGACGCCAATACCGCAAGCGACTGGTCGCTCTGGCTGCCGGACGTAGCGACCAGCTGATAATACTGTTTGAAGCGTTCCGACAGGCGCATCCCCGAGCGGCCCCGAAGCGTCGGAGACGACTGTGCCGGGGTGCTGGCCGCGGTCTTGCCGACCAGCGTTTCCTGCAGCTGCCACGGCGTCATTTTCTTGCCGAGTTCGTTTCGCAAGCCTCGCTCAAGGCTTATGCGCGTATTGTTGACGGTATGTTCCATGTCGGGCAGTCGCTCCTCCATGATCGTCAACATCTCGAGGTAGGTAGCACCGATCTGGCGCGCAAGGCGCTGGCAGCCGGCGTCGTTCTCGGCGCCGTCACACTTGCTCTCTACGTACAGCTGCTGCTGCTGGTCGAGGCGGCCGATGACTTCCTGCAGGCCCGTTTCCATGTCGCGGGCGACATTGCCCGTCTGTTTCAGGTCCTCGACGACGGTAGTCGGGAACAGTCGAATAGTGGGGGTGTTCGCCAGCACGGACTGTGCCAGGATCAGCAGCGTGCCAGCCAGCAGCAATCCCAGGGTCGCCTGACGTCTCGCGGGATCGGGAGCGATAGCGAGCGGACGCTTGTTATTCATGTGTCGGTCCTCGTAACTAGGTGTGCCTGTCGGCGCCGCTGGGGATTTGCGGCGACCTGTTGCACACGCTAACCGGGGGTCGATGAATACAAGCTGAACCGGCTATTCGTAATTATCCCTATTGCTTATCGTAATGCGAATCATTATCATTTTGACCTGAATCGGCAAACCACCAATAAAATCCGTTGCTTACATAATGTTTTGGCGGATTTCGGTGGGGCAAAAACAACCGGAACACACATCCAATGAAGCGCAACGGCAGCACGCTCGCATCACTCAGGAAAGGCCAGAAAGGCATTATCGCGGCCGTCAACGCCGTCGATCCGCAGGTTCAGCGCCTGATGACGCTCGGTCTCGTCGAGGGCGCTATCGTCGAAATGGCAAGTTGCGCGCTCGGCGGTGACCCTATGGAGTTCCGGTTATTCGGTCGCGGTATCTCGCTTCGCCAGGAGCAGGCCAGGCAGTTCGCCGTGTCTCCGGTAGCGGCGGGCGGTGACTAAAACCACTGAAATCCGCGTTCCCGCCAACCAGATACCCGTAAGCCGGCGCGCAGACGCCAGCATTGCGGTTGTCGGTAATCCCAATTCCGGCAAAAGCACCCTGTTCAACCGCCTGACCGGTCTGCGGCAGCGCATCGGTAACTATCCGGGCGTTACGGTCGAGCGTCACGTCGGCACGCTAAAGGTGAACGATCGTTCGCTCGAGCTGGTAGACCTGCCTGGCACTCACGCCCTGAGTGCGCATTCTCTCGAGGAGCAGATCGCCGTCGACGTGATTCTAGGGCACATGGAAGGCACGGCGACGCCCGACGGGATACTTGCGGTCGTCGACGCCACCAATCTTTACCAGGGCCTGTACCTGGTACAGCAGCTGCTCGAGCTCGAAAGACCCCTGGTCGTTGCACTCACGATGGCCGATGCGGCGGAGCTCGAGGGCCTCAGGATAGATGTCGAGGGATTGGCCTCGAGACTCGACGGGGTGCCCGTTTGTCCGGTCGTTGCGACATCGGGGCAGGGCGTCGACCGGCTTCGTGCGGAGCTTTCCCGAATCACCGAGCTGCCCCCCCCGGTTCCCGGCAACACCTGGCCGGAACTGACTGCGGCTGCTCGCGAGCTTGCGGCACTGGCGCCGGAAAAGCTGCGACTGGCGGAGGTCGAGCGGCTACTGATCGACGGACCAACAGAGGCCAGGCAGGATTTTCTTGCGCGGTTCGGTGAAGGTGCGGAAGCAAAGCTGCAGGAGCTTCGCAATCGGCTGTTCGGGAATGATCCGCCGCTTGCCACGGAAGCACGTGTGCGCTACCGCTGGGTCCGCGAAGTACTTGACGACGTGGTGCAGCAGGCGCCGCCTTTCTATGGTTGGCAGGCACGCATAACGGCCTGGCTCAACCAGCCAGTGCCGGGAACGATCGGTCTCTTCCTGGTAATGGCTATCGTCTTCCAGGCCGTGTTTGCCTGGGCGACGCCGATCATGGACCTGATCGACTCGGCCACGTCGCTACTCGGTGCCCGCGTCAACGCGACACTCGGTGATGGAGCGCTCGCGAGCCTGATCGCCGACGGCGTTATCGCCGGTGTGGGCAGCGTGATCATCTTCCTCCCGCAGATCATGATCCTGTTCCTGTTCATCATCCTGCTCGAGGACTCCGGCTACCTTGCTCGCGCGGCCTACCTGATGGACCGCGCGATGCGTTCCGTGGGGCTGTCCGGGCAGTCGATCATTCCGATGATCTCGAGTTTCGCCTGCGCGGTACCCGGCATCATGGCCACGCGTGTCATACCCAATCGCCGTGACCGGATCGCCACCATCCTCGCGGCGCCTTTCATGACCTGTTCGGCTCGACTGCCGATCTATGCGCTGCTGATCGCCGCCTTCGTGCCGGCAAAGTCTGTTGCCTTTTTGAACCTGCAGGGGCTGGTGCTGTTCGGGCTATACATGTTCGGGATAATCATGGGCATTCTGACTGCGCTCCTGATTCGCAAGACTGCACTGCGCGGTCCGAAGCCGCCGTTTGCCCTGATGCTGCCCGAATTCCGGCGCCCCAATCTGCGCACGGTGCTGATGCAGCTGCTCGGCCGCGCCAAGGTGTTCCTGAAGCGCGCCGGCACGGTCATTTTCACGGTCGCGGTTATCATCTGGGCGCTCGCGTATTACCCGCGTTCCGACGATGTCGAGCCGTTCGTCGAACAGCAGCAGCAAGCCGCAGCAGCTGAATTGTCGGGGGAGGAACTCGACGCGGCCCTGGCGCAGATCGACAACCGGGCTGCGGCATTGCAGCTCGAACAAAGCTGGCTCGGGCGCGCCGGCCATTTCGTAGAGCCCGTATTCCGTCCGCTCGGCTGGGACTGGCGCGTGTCCTCAGCAGTCATTGCAGGATTTCCTGCGCGCGAAGTGGTCGTAGCCGTCCTCGGAACGGTCTACGCCGTCGGCGACGAAGCGGATGAAGCCACCTTGTCGGGACGTCTCCAGGCCGCCCGCTGGCCCGATGGTAGTCTCGTGTTCACGCTGCCCATGGTTCTGGGACTGCTGGTCTTCTACGCCTGCTGCCTGCAGTGCGCGGCCACGCTCGCGGTGATCCGGCGCGAAACCAATACCTGGCGCTGGCCGGCGTTCGCATGGCTTTACATGACGACGATCGGTTACGTCGGCGCGCTGCTCGTTTACCAGCTGGGGACCTGATACGGCCCGAACCCGCTCGGCCGCGACTGATTCGCGGTGGCTGGTGCTTGAGTATGCTGCTGTCGACGACTAGGCTTATTCTACAGTGACCGGCCGCCGGGGCATCACGGCGCCCGGCCGGACCACCGGGCACGACGAGAGGGGAATTGCACATGAAGCAACTGCAAATAACAACGCTACGGGGCGTGGCTGCTGCCACGTTGATCTGCCTGCCGGCTTTGGCTGGCGCCGATGGCCACGGCATGAAAGCTTCGGCGGAGATCAAGGGCTGCACCGATCCGAATATTTCCGGGACGGCCACGCTCATGGAGAAGACCAGCGCCGAAGGCATCAAGGAGGTCACCGTCAAGATGATGGTGGAGGGACTCACGGACGGCAAACATGCGGTTCACATCCACGAGGTTGCCGCCTGCGAGCCGTGCGGTGCGGCGAAAGGTCATCATGATCCGGGTCCGTTCGGGCAATCGAGGCCCGACAGTGCCGGCGATGACGTTCCGGCAGCCGATATCAATCACCCGTATCATATGGGCGACCTGATCAACATCGAGGTCAAGAACGGCAAGGGTAAGATGGTCCACACGACCAATCGCGTGACGCTGTCACCCGGGCGTCTGAGCATCCTGGATGAAGACGGCAGTGCCTTCATCATCCACACCAACCCGGACACCTACTGTGACGAGGAAGCTGACCTGAAGAAAGGCTGCGCAGGCGGCTCGCGCGACGCCTGTGGCATCATCCGCGCAGCGGAATAATAGAGCAAATCGAAACCGGTCCGGCCCCGCATCGCGGGGCCATGCCGTCTTCTCTCACAGTTTGGAGAGTCGCTCGCACGCGGTTGCAAGCGTGTCGTCGTCTTTCGCAAAACAGAAGCGCAGGCGGGTGCCGGTCAAAGGCCTCTCGCAAAAGACCGATAACGGGATCGAGGCGACGCCGACTTCCTCGGTCCAGCGCTTTGCAAGCGAGACGTCGTCTTCGTCGCTGATCGCTCCGTAATCGACGATCTGGAAGAACGTGCTGCGCGCGGGATGTAACCGGAAGCGCGAACCCTCGAGTTGTCTGCAAAAAAGATCGCGCTTCTGCTGGTAGAAGTCAGGTAAGCGTTGGTAAAAAGCCGGATCGCTCTGCATGTAGTCGGCCAGCGCATGCTGCACGGGCGTGTTAACGGCAAAAGTAGTGAATTGATGCACCTTGCGAAACTCGGCGCTCAGCTCCACCGGAGCCATGCAGTAGCCCACTTTCCAGCCGGTCGCGTGGTAGGTCTTGCCGAAGCTCGACACCACCAGACATCGTTCCCACAATTCGTCGACAGACAAGGCGCTGACGTGGGGCTCACCGTCGAACACGATGTGTTCGTACACTTCATCCGACAGCAGGTACGCCGACGTGTTGCGCAATAGTGCAGCCAGCTGCTGAAGGTCGTCCGCGGAGAGAATCGCGCCCGTCGGGTTGTGGGGAAAATTGATGATGACGAGCCGCGTCTTGTCATTGAGTGCGTCTTCGAGGCGCTGCCAGTCGATCGAGAAGTCGAAACCGTCGTCACTGATAGCAAGCGGCACGTGAACGGTGCG
>JBFEXY010000004.1:0-24391 GCA_041562415.1 Woeseiaceae bacterium | reverse complement strand
TGTAACTTGCGTCGAGTGCCTCGTAGTCGACCGCATCAAAGTCATAGAAAGGAGCATCTTCAGAGCACATCACAGAATTGTGCATGCCGAGCGCGAGCGCGTCGGACATCTGCGCCGCAATCATCTGAAACTGCGCCGCGAGCGGTCCGAAGTTGCCACCGGCAGCCGCATCGACCAGCAGCGGCACGATTGCAATCGAGGCTGCGTTATAGGCCAGCAGGCGGATCGCGCCGGCCAGCTCCGCGGAACCGAATTCAGTGATCTCCGGGTCACCGGTGACGGGGTTCGGGATATCAACGGTGACGGGCTGCTCTTCCAGCTCGGCACGAATTTGCCGGAATTTCTGTGGCAGGTCCCGGAACCGGGCGTCGCATGTTTCGTCAGCCGCACAGCGGGCGAAAATAGCGTCGAGGGCGCTCTGCGCCTCAGTTGCGATTTCCGGGCCGAGCACGATCTGAGGGGCAACCACACCGTCCAGCACGATTGATCGCGTTGCGTCGGGAAAGCGTTTCGCGAAGTGCTGGGCTACCCGGGAACCGTAGGAAACGCCATAGAGATTCAAGGGGCCATACCCAAGTGCTTCGCGCAGCGCTTCGAGGTCGGTAACGGCGACGCTGGTCGTGAAGAACCGCGGGTCATGGGGCAGTGCGTCCAGGCAGTCGCGAGTAACGTCGACCACCCGCTCTTCGCTGTACGCGCCCTCGATGATGTCGACGTCGACCGCGCAGTCCATGCGGGATGACGAGCCCGTGCCGCGCTGGTCGACGAGCAGGATGTCGCGATGGCGGCGTACGTGTTCGAAAGCACCCGAGTAGGCTGCATAAAACTCGATCGCGCTCGCGCCCGGCCCGCCCGCGAGTGGCACGAAGGGGTCCGGCTCCGGCTTGAGGTCCAACGCGGGAACCACGGCCACCGCGATTTCGATCTCGGGCGATCCGTCGTCGTCCGGGTTTTCCGGCCTAAGCATCGTTCCGCAGCGGGCGTTGATGCCGGGGAACGCCGGGCCCGCACTGATGCGGCAGTCCTCCAGCTCCAGCGCAGACGGCGCAAGCGCCGGCATGAGACCGAGGACGCAAACGGCGATCAAAAGCGAGTGTTTGCCGCGCAGCATAGGCATACTGACCTTCGTGAGAGCCGCGCTATCTTGGCGACGCCGCTTCCGCATGTAAAGAAAGGCCGCTAGAATGCGCCGCCCTGTGTTGCTCATTTTTTAATCAGTATCGCCCATGCGCACTCACTTCGACGTTATCGTGATCGGAGGCGGTCACGCCGGCACGGAGGCCTCGACGGCCGCCGCGCGCGCGGGTGCCCGCACGTTGCTCATCACGCAGAAGCGTTCGGCGCTGGGACAGATGAGCTGTAACCCGGCGATCGGTGGCATCGGCAAGGGGCACCTGACACGCGAGATCGATGCGCTCGGAGGGGTCATGGCAGCCGCCATCGACCGGGCCGGGATCCAATTTCGGACACTGAACGCGAGCAAGGGCCCCGCGGTGCGCGCCACCCGTGCCCAGGCGGACCGGGAACTCTACAGGCGCGCGATCCGGACGCTGCTCGAGGCCCAAGCCGGTCTGACGATCGCCGAAGCAAATGTTGTGGACCTCATCGTCGAGGGTGATCGTGTTGCCGGCGCCGTAACCGCAGGGGGCGAATCGTTTACCGCCTCCTCGGTCGTTCTCACCGTCGGCACGTTTCTCGGTGGCCGCATCCTGATCGGAAACACCGAGCGACCGGGCGGCCGCGCCGGCGATGCGCCCTCGATAAGGCTTGCGGAAAGGTTGCGGGAAATGCCCTTCAGGGTGGCGCGGCTGAAGACCGGGACGCCACCGCGGCTGGACGGCAGGACGCTGAACTTCGCGGTCATGCAGGAACAGCCTGGTGACGCACCGGCGCCGGTTTTCTCCTTCATCGGCGAGCGCGCAGAGCACCCCCGACAGGTGTCCTGCTACATCACCAGTACGCGCGAAGAAACCCATGACATCATCCGGGCGTCGCTGCACGAATCACCAATGTACTCGGGCAAGATAGACGGAGTCGGGCCGCGTTACTGTCCTTCGGTGGAAGACAAGATCGTGCGTTTCGCCGATAAGCCGTCGCACCAGATTTTTGTTGAGCCCGAGGGACTGGATACGCAGCTGGTGTACCCGAACGGCATCTCGACGAGTCTGCCGGCCGAAACGCAGGAGCGTTTCGTGCGCTCGATCGTCGGTTTCGAAAACGCGCGCATCACCCAGCCGGGATACGCCATCGAGTATGACTACTTCGATCCGCGCGATCTGCGCCCGACCCTCGAAACCCGGCACGTGGCGGGGCTTTATTTTGCGGGCCAGATAAACGGTACGACGGGCTACGAGGAAGCCGGAGCGCAGGGAATACTCGCCGGGATAAATGCCGCGCGCTCGGCTTGCGGGAAGGAACAATGGTTCCCGAGGCGCGACGAGGCCTATATCGGTGTGCTGGTGGATGACCTGGTGACGCGAGGCGTCAGCGAGCCGTACCGGATGTTTACGAGCCGCGCCGAATACCGGCTGACACTGCGCGAAGACAATGCCGACGAACGGCTGACGCCAGTCGGGCGGGAGCTCGGCACCGTCGGCGAACGGCGCTGGTCGCTGTTCGGGAAGAAGCAGGAGGCGATCGCACGCGAGCAGCGGCGGCTCGACAGCGTCCTCGTGCGCCCCGCCGAAGTGAACAGTGCGGACCGCGATATTCTGGGCCGGGAACTCACACGGGAATGCATGGCATCGGATCTCCTGCGCCGGCCGGAATTGAGCTACGCTGCCGTTACTGGCCTGAGTCGTGTCGGCCCGATGACCGGCGACGCACCGCGGGCTGCCGAGCAGGCGGAACAGGTGGCACTCGCCATCGAGGTTCGCGCCAAGTATGCGGGGTATATCGACCGACAACACAGGGAGATCGAGAAGCACGCGAGGCAGGAGCGACTGAGGCTGCCTGCCGATATCGATTATGCTGCCGTCGACGGGCTCTCGAACGAGGCGAGGCAGCGGCTGGAGTCGGCACGCCCGGCCACGCTGGGACAGGCCTCCCGCCTTGAAGGCATGACCCCATCCGCCGTATCGTTACTGCTGATTCATCTCAAGAAGCGCCAGCTCGCGAAAACCGCCTGACCCGGGACAAACCATGAAGACAACTCGACCGCTGCCAGCGATCCTCGTGACACTGGCAGGTGCCGCGGTCATGCTGGGCGCCTGCAGCAATCGCGGCGACGATGACGGGGTGCCGCAGTCCGATGCGCCGGCGCTGAATCGTGCGCTGTCCACCGAGCCCGAATCCCTCGACCCACAGAAGAGTCGCAGCGTGCAGGCTGCGGATGTGCTGCGGGACATCGGCGAGGGCCTTGTGAGCTATGACGCAGCCGGCGAGATGATCCCGGCCACAGCGGAAAGCTGGGATATTTCTGAGGACGGCCTGACCTACACGTTTCGCATTCGGCCCGAGGCCCGCTGGTCGAACGGGGATCCCGTCACGGCGGCAGACTTCGTGTTCGGCTTGCGGCGGCTCGTCGATCCCGATACGGCCGCGTTTTATGCGGCCGAGCTCGGCAATGTCGTCAACGCTGCCGGCATCGTCGCAGGAAAACTCGAACCGGGCGAGCTCGGCGTCTCTGCGCCCGACGATCGCACGCTCGTCATCTCGCTGGTGAGACCGACCCCGTATTTGCTGAGCCTTCTGACCCACCCGAGCACGTTCCCGGTGCATCGCGGCTCGGTCCGCCAGCACGGCGATGCGTTCGCCCGCGCCGGCAACCTGCTTTCGAATGGCGCCTACGTGCTGGCGGACTGGGAGCCTGGCGCGATGATCGAGCTGCACAGGAACGAGCACTACTGGAACGATGCGGAAACGTCGGTCGATCTCGTGTTCCATCATGTCGTGACGCAGGAGATGGCGGAATTCAATCGTTATCGGGCCGGCGAGCTTCACGTCACGAGCACCGTGCCGCCAGAGAACTTTGACCAGATTCGCGCCGACTATCCCGACGAGCTGCACGTGGCACCTACGCTGGGGGTCTACTATTACGGCTTCAACATGACGAAACCGCCGTTTGCCGATAACCCGGAATTGCGCCAGGCGCTGTCGATGGCGATTGACCGGGAAGTGCTCGTCGCGGCCATAACCGGGCGAGGAGAGGCCCCGGCCTACAGCTGGGTTCCGCCCGGCATCGACAACTACGAGCCGGTGCAGTTGCCGTACGCGGAACTGAGTCAGCCGGAACGCAATGCGATCGCGCAGAGTCTTTACCGCAAGGCGGGCTACAGCAAAGACAACCCCCTGCGTTTCGAGCTGCGCTACAACACATCGGATACGCAGCAAAGAATCGCGTTGGCGGTACAGGCGATGTGGCGCAAAGTGCTGGGCGCGGAGGCACAGACGGTCAACGTGGAGTTCCAGGTGCTGCTCGACCAGATGCGGGAGCGAGAGGTCACCCGGGTCTTCCGTTCGAGCTGGTTCGGCGATTACAACGACGCCAACACCTTCCTCGCCATCATGCAGAGCGACAGCGCCGCGAACATGCCGGGCTATTCGAACCCTGAATACGACGAGCTGATGCGGTCAGCGGGCGAGCAGCTCGACCTCGACCGGCGGAGGCTGTACCTCGAGGAAGCCGAGCGCGTTTTGCTGGCCGACCACGCCGTCATCCCGCTGTATTTCTATGTCAGCAAGCACCTCGTCAAACCCGAGGTCGTCGGTTGGCAGGACAACACCCTCAATTACCATTACAGTCAGCACCTGAGCTTCGGCGCCGCCGAACGGGACGGGCGCCCATAAGGGAACCACGCTTTGCTGCGATACACGCTGCGCAGACTGCTGGGGGCGATCCCGACATTATTCCTGGTCATCGTTCTCGCGTTTTTACTGGTGCATGCAGCGCCGGGCGGACCGTTTGACGACGAGCGGGCGCTGCCGGCTGAAATCGAGGCAAATATCGCGGCGGCATACCACCTCGATGAACCGCTGCCCATGCAGTTCCTGCGTTACCTGGGCGGCGTGGTGCAGGGGGATTTCGGACCGTCATACAGCTATCGCGACTACACGGTGAGCGAGCTCATAGGCCGCTCGTTCCCGGTCTCGGTGCAGCTCGGCATCCTCGCGATGCTGCTGGCCGCCGTAACCGGCGTAGGTATGGGTATCGTCGCCGCGCTGCACAGAAACTCCGCGCTCGACAAAGTCGTCATGGGGTTTGCCATGACGGGTATTTCGATCCCGGTGTTCGTCATCGCGCCGGTGCTGGTGCTGCTCCTTGCTGTGAAGCTTCAATGGCTACCGGCCAGCTGGACGGGGAGCGCGGGCTGGTCCCGGTTCCTGTTGCCGGTGCTGTCGCTCGCGCTTCCTCAGGTCGCATACATTGCGCGCCTGACGCGTGCGAGCCTGATCGAGGTGCTGTCGAGCGATTTTATCCGCACCGCTCGTGCCCAGGGCCTCGGCACGGCGGCGATCGTGCGCTACCACGCGCTGAAGCCGGCGATGCTGCCGGTACTTTCGTACATGGGGCCCGCCGTGGCCGCCGTGCTCACCGGTTCCGTCGTCGTTGAGGAGATCTTCGGCATACCGGGACTCGGGCAGCTTTTCGTAAGGGGCTCGCTTAACCGAGACTACACGCTGGTGCTCGGCGTGGTGATCTTCTACGCCACCCTGATCGTCCTTTTGAACCTCGCTGTCGATCTGTTGTACGGCGCGATAGACCCGAGGATTCGACGGCGGTGAGCGCGGTAGCGAGAATCTGGGCAGGGGTCCGCAGCAGCAGGACGGTCATGGTCAGCGGCGGAATCCTCTGCGCGATAGCGCTGGTCGCGGTAATCGGGCCCTGGCTCAGCCCGAATGAATACGTGTCGGCCGATTTCAATAATATTCTGCGTGCACCGACGTTCAGCGCGGGACACATCTTCGGGACCGACGAACTCGGCCGCGACCTGTTCGTGCGGACCATGATGGGTGTGCAGGTGACTTTCGTCGTGGCGATCGTCGCGAGCGTCGTCAGCCTGGTGATCGGTGTTCTGTATGGCGCTACCGCGGGGTTCGTCGGCGGCCGCGTCGATGCTGTGATGATGCGGCTGGTCGACACACTGTATGCCACGCCGTTCATTTTCTTCGTCATCCTGTTGCTCGTCGTCTTCGAAAGGAACTTCCTGCTGATCTTCGTAGCGATCGGTGCGATCAACTGGCTGGACATGGCGCGCATCGTCCGTGGTCAGACGCTGAGCCTTCGGGAGCGAGAGTTCGTGCAGGCGGCACAGCTGATCGGCGTGTCGACACCACGGATAATCGTAAGGCACATAGCGCCGAACCTGATTGGCGTCGTAATCGTCTACGTGACGCTGACGATTCCACAGGCGATCCTCATAGAGTCATTTCTGAGCTTCCTCGGTCTCGGCATACAGGAGCCGCAAACCTCGCTCGGGAAGCTCGTGAATGACGGCACCAATAATATGGAAGCGACGTCCTGGATGTTGCTGATCCCTGCAACGCTGCTGGCCGCGATCCTGCTGTGCTTCAATTTCCTCGGCGACGGCATGCGCGACCTGTTCGACTCGAGGCAGTCGCAATGAGCCTGCTCGACGTCGACGGACTGAGCGTTCGCTACGCGGATGCCGAAGTGGTCTCGGCGTTATCGTTCAGTGTCGATGCGGGCGAGTCGGTCGGTCTGGTCGGCGAATCGGGCTCTGGAAAGACGCAGACGGCACTGGCAATCATGGGTCTGCTGCCGGCCAATGCGGCAATCGACGGCAGCATTCGCTTCGACGGTAAAGAGATCGTCGGCGCGGCCGAGCGGCAGCTCGACAGGATTCGGGCGGAGCGCATCGGCATGGTTTTCCAGGACCCCATGCAGGCGCTGAACCCCTATGTGCCGATCGGCAAACAGCTCCGGCGTGTTCTGCTCAGGCACGGCACGAGCGACGGTCGGGAGGCAGACCAGCGCGTCATGCACATGCTCGACCGGGTAGGTTTACCCGATCCCGCACGCCAGTTTCGCGCTTATCCGCACCAGCTTTCCGGCGGAATGCGACAGCGGGTCATGATTGCCTCGGCATTGATAGCCGCGCCGGACCTGCTTGTTGCCGACGAACCGACGACCGCGCTCGACGTCACGGTACAGGCACAGATTCTGGACCTGCTCGAGCGCATCCGCGAGGACACTGCGCTGTTGCTGATCACACACGACCTAGGGATCATTGCCGGGCACTGCGAGCGACTGGTTGTCATCGAGGGTGGCCGTCTCGTCGAGGAAGGCCCGACGCGCAAGCTGTTCTCGGAACCGCGCGCAGCACATACGCGCAAGCTGATCGATGCCGCGCCTCGGCTCGAGGGTGTCACGGGGCCGCCCCTGGAGGCCCGGGGCCTCGTGCTCGAAGCGGACAAGGTCTCGGTCAGCTACGAGGAGCGCGAAGGACGGCAACAGCTACACGCGGTAACGGACCTGGACCTGCAGCTCCGGGCCGGAGAGACCGTCGCCGTGGTCGGTGAATCCGGGTCCGGAAAGTCCAGTTTCGTGCGCGCTATCCTGGGGCTGATACCGATGCGGGCAGGACGGGTTACGTTTTGTGGTCACGAACTCGCAGGGCCGCTGAAGGCCCGTGCGATCGAAATGCGCCGGGACCTGCAGCTCGTATTCCAGGACCCGGCCGGATCACTCGATCCTCAGCTGCGCGTCGGACACATAATTGCCGAACCCCTGACCGTTCACGCGCCGGAGCTGGGTACCAAGGAGCGCCTGGAGCGCGTGACCGGAGCACTGCAACGCGTCGGCCTGGACGAGGTCCTTATCGGCCGGTTCCCGCATCAGTTGTCCGGCGGACAGGCGCAGCGCGTCGCCATCGCAAGGGCGCTCATTGTGAACCCTCGTGTGCTGGTGTGCGATGAGGCGGTAGCGGCGCTGGACGGCTCCGTCCGCCGGCAGATTCTCGACCTCCTGCGGCGGGAGCAGGAGGCTACCGGCCTCGCGATCGTTTTCATCTCGCACGACCTGGCCGTGGTTCGCTCCATCAGCCACCGGGTTATGGTGCTTTACCTCGGCAGGCTCGTTGAACTCGCCGACGGGGACGACGTATTCGGCCATCCACGGCACCCCTACACGCGGGCGCTGCTCGACGCCGTGCCCGTGCCGGATCCGCTTGCGCCCGGCGGAAAACTGTCCCTGGGCGGCGAGATGCCCTCGATCATCAGCCCACCGCCGGGGTGCGCCTTCCATCCGCGCTGCCGTTTCGCGATAGAGCGCTGCCGCGTCGAACCGCCGTCCGTGAGGCAGATCGGCGGCACGCGGGTTGCGTGCCATCGTGCGGCAGAACTGGAGCTCTAGTTTTCCGCGGAGGATTGTGCGCCCACCGGTATCGGCATCGGGGCGCCGTTGATCGTCAGCAAGCCCTTCGCGTACTCGGCGCGCATTTCGTAGATATCGCCGTTCTTCCTCAGGTAGCCCATGCCGATGATGGCGCCTGCGTCCGGGTTCATGGCCATCGCATGGTCGACGAAACCTTCACTTGCCGTGAGGTCGGCCTCGGCATCGAGCGTCATCAGTAACGATGTCAGGTCGAAATCAACAGCGTCGGATTCCTCGACGGTAAAGCGCATCGTCAACGAGACGGGGCCTTGCGGCAGTTCGAAATCGAACTGGTCGACATGCAGCACGAAACCAGCGGCTGCGAGGTGCTCGATGTCATCCTGCAGTAGCAACCGCAACTCCTGCGGGGCTGCCTCGTCGCCGGCATCCTCGAGTTTACGCACGATGTTTCCGAGCGAAGCGCCATCCATGCCGGTAAAGCGCATGGCCAGGTCGAAGTCGGAGTCGCCGTATCCGGGTATCTCAAGGGCATCGAGGCTCATGCGAAAGTCGCCATTGACGCGCTCGCCGTCGATTTCGGACATGCCTGAAAACGCTACCGGGCCCAGTCGATAAGTCTCGATCCCGGCTTCCTCGACCACGACGGACTTCGCGCTAATCTCGAAATTGCCGACGGAAAGCTCGAAACGACCGGGTCGCTGGATGCCCGAGAAGCTCGTCTCGCCGAGCCGCAGGGTGTCCCCCGCGTCGCTGACGTCGAGAGATTCGATGACTCCGTCGACAAAGTAGCTTTGCGTCTGCTGGTCCGTCGAGAGTTCGATGTTCGTCGTGCCCCAGCTGGCCGAGCTTCCGTCGGCTTCGAGGGTGCCCGGTTCGACCTTGTAGTTGGCCGAGAGGACGCCATCGAGGCCGATGGTCGAGTAGATCGTGCCGGGTACGGGCATCGTCGTGCCGTCGGGATACTCGATGATCAGCGTCGAGACGCCTCGGCCGAGCCCCGGCGCGAGCGAACCTTCCGGCCGGCCTACCGAGGTGACCGGAATCAGGCCATGGTCGATGTGTGTGTCGATGATCAATGAAGGGTCGCCGTCGTCCGGCTCGCGTCCGGCGAGGGTCGCCAGTGCATCGCGCATCTCCGCATCGTGGATTTCGATGCGGTGGCGGCCCTGCGACGAAAACCAGCCGCGGTCGAAGCGCTCCGACGTGACCACGATCCCCTCGCGGTCATCTGCGGCCCACTGCAGGTTGCTGTCCACGGACTCCTCGGCAATGCGGCCGATCAAGCCCGGCGATACCAGCACGACAACGGCGGCGATGACCAGCAGTACGACGATGCTCTTTTTCACGGAAGCGTCCCCGGGTGGCGAATTGCGCGACGATGCTAGCATGGCCCCCCGGGAATCGAGGAACTATGTCTGGAATTCGCGGGCCAGTGTCACTACCATAGCTGCCTTTGATCTCCCGGCACTGGCGCCGGGCCTGGCTAAAACCCGAGATTACAGTTGGTTACGAAGATGAAGATCGCTGCCTCAATCCTGACGCTTAGCATTGCCTGCGCATTCCTCGCGTCACCCGCCGCAGCCCAGGGCGATGCGGAACGAGGCGCCAAGCTTGCCTATACGTGCCTGGGATGCCACGGCATCGGGGGCTATCGCAACGCCTACCCGTCTTATCGCGTGCCCAAAATCGGCGGCCAGAAAGCGGCCTACCTGGTGGCGGCATTACAGGGATACAGGGACGGCACCCGCCAGCATCCGACCATGCAGGCGCAGGCGTCGAGCATGTCCGACGAGGACATGCAGGATCTTGCGGCGTATTTCTCGAGCATCGGCAACGAGACGGTTGCTGCGGGCGGCTCCGAGACCGCGGGTATCGAAGCGGCCTCGACCTGCGTCGCCTGCCACGGCCAGAACGGCATCGCGGTATCACCGAACTGGCCCACGCTCGCGGGCCAGCACCAGGACTACCTGAAGCACGCGCTCAACCAGTATCGTGACGGCACGCGCAAGAATCCCGTCATGGCGCAGATGGCGGCACCGCTCACGGACGACGACGTTGCTGTGCTCGTGCGCTATTACTCCAGCCTCGAAGGACTCGAGACCACCGTCGTGGAATAATCACTGCCCGATCGAGGGCGGGAGATGACATGCCGCAGCAAGTGGCGCGAACGACCGATACCGGCGACGGCATCGTCGCCGTCGACACGCTTTACCTGCGTCCGTCCGCAGACGCCAGTCACCTGGTAATCTCGGATGGCCGCGCAGCATTCGTCGATACCGGCACGAACTCCAGCGTACCCTTGTTGCTCGATGCGCTCGCACAGTACGGCCTCGAACCCGGCGACGTCGATTACGTTTTCCTGACCCACATCCACCTGGATCACGCCGGCGGTGCGGGCGCTCTGATGCAGCAGCTGCCGAATGCGCGCTGCGTGATACACCCGCGGGGCGCGCCGCACATGGCCGACCCGTCGAAGCTCATCGCCGGCACGCAGGGCGTCTATGGCAAGGAGAAGGCGCTCGAGCTATACGGCCACATCGTTCCGATCGATGCCGGGCGTATCGTCGAGGCCCGTGACGAAGACCGCTTCAGCTTCGGCGGCCGCGAGGTTCGTGCGCTGCACACCGAGGGCCACGCGAGGCACCATTATTGTCTGCATGACCCCCGGTCTCGCGGTGTGTTCACGGGCGATAGTTTCGGTCTTTCCTACAGGGAGCTGGACACCGCAAAAGGCGAGTTCATCTTTCCCACGACCACGCCAACGCATTTCGAGCCAACGGAGGCGCATAAGGCGGTCGACCGGATCGTGGCGCAGGAGCCTGTAAAGCTCTACCTGACGCACTACAGCCGCGTGAACGACGTCGAGCGCCTCGCGAACGACATGCACGAGTGCCTCGATGCGTTTGTCACGATTGCGCGCAAGCACCAGGATCGTGACGACCGCCAGCAAGCGATCGAGCACGACCTGTTCGGATTCCTGTACGAGCGCCTGGTTGCGCACGGCTATGACCAGGGCCGGGACGAGGCTGCCGCGTTCCTGAAACACGACATGGTGCTGAACTCCCAGGGCCTCGATGCCTGGCTGAGCTGGCTCGAGCGATAAAAAGAGGGCAAGACAATGGACAAATTTCGCGCGTACCGTATCGACGAACAGGACGGCAAGATCGTCGCCGGTTTCCAGGAGCTGGCGATCGACGATCTGACCGAAGGTAACGTCGTCATACGGGTTAGCCACTCCACGATCAATTACAAGGATGCCCTGGCCGCGACCGGGGCCGGCAGGATTCTGCGCCGGCATCCGTTGAACGGTGGCATCGATCTGGCCGGCGTTGTCGTGAGTTCGGAGGACCCGGACTTCCAGCCGGGTACTGCCGTACTGGTTAACGGCTGTGGCCTGAGCGAAACGGTCGACGGGGGCTATTCGGAGTACGCGCGCCTCGACAGCCAGAGCCTGGTGCCGATACCGGAGGGACTGGACGCCCACCAGGTCATGCAGCTCGGTACCGCAGGCTACACGGCGGGGCTGGCGGTCCACCGCATGGAGCAGAACGGGCAGCGGCCGGAGAACGGCCCGGTCGTGGTCACCGGAGCGACCGGTGGCGTGGGCAGCATCGCGATCGACATGCTGGCCGCCCGCGGCTACGAGGTCGTGGCACTGACCGGCAAGGCCAGCGAAGAAACCTATCTCAAGAGCCTCGGCGCAAGCAGCATCCTGTTGCGTGACGAGCTGGACCTCGGCAAACGGCCGATGGAGAAAGCGCAGTGGGCGGGCGCTATCGACAACCTTGGCGGCGACTACCTGACGTGGTTGACCCGGACGATGGACTACGGCGGCAACATCGCAAGTATCGGCCTCGCGGCGAGTCCTGCGCTCAACACCACGGTGCTGCCATTCATTCTGAGGGCGGTTTGCCTGCTCGGCATCAATTCGGTCGACACACCGCGGGACCTGCGCCTCGCCGTCTGGTCGAGAATCGCGGGCGATCTCAGGCCGCAGCACCTGGACATTATCGGCAGCCGGACGATCGATTTCGACAGCCTGCCGGACAGTTTCCAGGCGTACCTCGACGGTGAGATCACGGGAAGAATCGTCGTCAAAATTGGTAACGATTGAAACGGTCGCACAGCCGCACGCCTGCCACAGCCCTTAGCCATTCGTCTATTTGGGAACGGGTCTCCCGCTGGTTTAGAATCGCGCCCCCGCTGTTTTTTTAATCCTGATTAAAAAAATGGCCGAACCCGGAGCGAGAGGACCCAGCATGAGTGCAGGAGCCAGATTCCGCGCCGCCCTCGAGGTGGAGCAACCCTTGCAGATCGTCGGAACTATCAACGCGTACACGGCGCTGCTGGCCGAGCAAGCCGGCTTCAGGGCCATTTATCTTTCGGGTGCGGGCGTCGCCAACGCGTCCTTCGGGCTCCCGGATCTCGCGATGACGACGCTCAACGACGTATGCGAAGACGTACGGCGAATTGCCTCGGCCACGGAGCTGCCGCTGCTTGTCGATGCCGACACCGGCTGGGGCAGCGCGTTGATGATCGGCCGCACGATTCGTGAACTGATGCGAGCAGGCGCGGCTGCCTGTCACCTCGAGGACCAGGTCGCCGTGAAGCGCTGCGGGCACCGGCCGGGCAAGGCCCTCGTCGACACGGCGGAAATGTGCGATCGCCTCAAAGCCGCGGTCGATGGCCGCACGGACGACCAGTTCGTCATCATGGCACGCACCGACGCGCACGCCGTCGAAGGTCAACATGCCGCAATAGACCGTGCCGCCGCCTACATCGAGGCGGGCGCGGACACCGTTTTTGCCGAAGCGCTCACGACGCTGGATGAATACAAACAGTTTACCGATGCTATCGAGGCACCCGTACTGGCCAACCTGACCGAGTTCGGCAAGACGCCATTGTTCACGACTGACGAACTCCGGGAGGTTGGCGTTCGAATGGCGCTGTATCCGCTCAGCGCTTTCAGGGCGATGTCGGCAGCCGCATTAAACGTGTACGAAACACTGCGCCAGGACGGCACGCAGAAAGCTGTCGTAGACACCATGCAGACGCGCATGGAGCTTTACGAGGTCCTCGGTTACCAGGCGTACGAGGACAAGCTGGATGAATTGTTCCAGGAACAGGGACTCAAGACGGGCAAGAGCTGATTTCCGTCGGCCAAAAAGAGAGGATCACATGACAGCAGCTAGAAAAACCGGCGGGCTGGCCGGTGTTACGGCAGGCGTAACTCATCTCTGCACCGTCGGTAAAGAGGGTGCCGGGCTTACTTACCGTGGCTATGACATCCATGATCTTGCGCAGAACGCGAACTTCGAAGAAGTCGCTTATCTGCTTCTGCACGGCAAGCTTCCGAACCAGGCTGAGCTGGACGCCTATGTGGAGAAGATCAGGGCGAACCGGGGGCTGCCCGATCAACTGAAGACCGTGCTGGAGATGGTGCCCGCGGACGCACATCCGATGGACGTGCTGCGCACGGGCGTGTCATTCCTCGGCAACCTCGAGCCAGAAGGCGACTTCTCCAACCAGGAGAGTGTCGCGGACCGGCTGCTCGCTTGCCTGCCGTCGATTCTGCTTTACTGGCACCGCTACCACGCCGACGGGAAACGCATAGAGACCGAGACGGATGACGACAGCATCGCGGGTCACTTCCTGCACATGCTGCACGGCAAGGCGCCCAGGGAGCTGCATCGCAAGAGCCTGGACATGACGCTGATCCTGTATGCCGAGCACGAGTTCAATGCGTCGACGTTTACGGCACGCGTTATCACCGGGACGCTGTCGGATATGCACTCGGCGGTCACCGGCGCGATCGGCGCGTTACGCGGAGCGCTGCACGGCGGTGCCAACGAGGCGGCGATGGAGCTCGTCTCCCAGTACAGCACGCCGGAGGAAGCCGTTGCGGGCATTCACGACAAGCTCGCCAACAAGGACAAGATCATGGGTTTCGGCCACCGCGTCTACACCACCTCGGACCCACGCAATGCCATCAACAAGAAAATGTCGAAGGCGCTCGCCGATGATGTTGGGAACACGACGCTGTACCCGGTGTCGGAAGCCATCGAAAAGGTCATGTGGGACGAGAAGAAGCTGTTTGCCAACGCGGACTTTTTCGCCGCCAGCGTCTACCACCTCATGGGCATTCCTACGTACCTCTTCACACCCATCTTCGTCTGCGCGCGAATCACGGGCTGGGCGGCGCACATCATGGAGCAGCGCGCGAACAACAAGCTGATTCGTCCGGCCGCGGACTATGTTGGCCCGCCGCTGCAGCAGTGGGTAGCTATCGAGGATCGTGATTGATCAGCAAACGCGAACACGGGAGACAGCATGTCTGACATAGGAATTCGCTCCGCGAAAAGGCCCGATTGGGACAAGGAACTGACCGCTATCGCGGATTACGTCTGTGATGCAGAAATCGATAGCGACCTCGCGTTCGAGACCGCGCACTACTGCCTGATGGATACATTGGCCTGCGGCTTCCAGGCCCTCGATTACCCGGCCTGCACGAAACTCCTCGGGCCGGTCGTTCCGGGGGCAAGTCTGTCCGGCGGTGCGCGAGTGCCCGGCACGTCGTACGAACTTGAGCCCGTCATGGCGGCATTCAATATCGGCGCGATGATTCGCTGGCTTGACTTCAACGATACCTGGCTGGCGGCCGAGTGGGGCCATCCATCGGACAATCTCGGCGGCATACTCGCGGTTGCCGATTACCTGAGCCGCCGGAGCCGCGCCGAGGGCAAGGAACCGCTGACGATGAACGATGTGCTGACCGGGATGATCAAGGCACACGAGATACAGGGTTGCCTGGCGCTCGAGAACAGCTACAACCGCGTTGGCCTGGACCACGTGCTGCTCGTACGCGTGGCATCCACCGCGGTCGTCACACGCCTGTTCGGCGGTGATCGCGAGAAGGTGCTGAATGCCCTGTCGCACGCATGGATCGACGGCGGTGCGCTACGAACCTATCGCCACGCGCCGAACACGGGCTCGCGCAAGAGCTGGGCGGCCGGCGACGCAACCAGCCGGGCGGTGCGCCTCGCGCTGATCAGTATGAGTGGCGAGATGGGCTACCCGTCGGCGCTGTCTGCGAAAACGTGGGGCTACTACGACGTGCTGTTCAAGGGCAGCCCATTCAGGTTCCAGCGGCCTTACGGCAGTTACGTGATGGAAAACATCCTGTTCAAGATTTCTTTCCCGGCCGAGTTCCATGCGCAAACCGCGGTGGAAGCGGCGATGGCGCTGCATGATGCCGTCAAGGACCGCATCGACGACATCGAAAAAATCGTCATCGAGACGCAGGAGGCGGGTGTGCGCATCATCGACAAGACCGGTCCGCTCGACAACCCGGCCGATCGCGACCACTGTATTCAGTACATGGTGGCGATTCCGTTGATATTCGGCCGCCTGACGGCGGCGGACTACGAGGACGACGTCGCGGCGGACCCGCGCGTCGATGCGCTGCGCGACACGATGGAAGTCAGGGAGAACGAGCAGTTCACGAAGGACTATTTCGATCCCGGCAAGCGTTACATCGGGAATGCGGTGCAGGTCTTTTTCAAGGACGGTTCGAGCACGGATCGCGTCGAGGTCAATGCCCCGATCGGACACCGCGAGCGCCGCGAGGAAGGCATCCCCGTTCTGAAGCGGAAGTTTGTCGATAGCGTGTCGCCCCGGCTTGCCACGGGACAATGGGAGGCGCTTGACGCATTATGTGCGGATCGCGACAAGCTGGCAGCGACTGCGGTCGATGATTTCATGGCGCTGCTCGTCGCCTGACCCACAAGGAGCAAGTCATGAGATACGTTGGAGCCCTCGGCGCCTCGCTGGCGTTGTTGGTCATGAGCGCGTTTGCCGCCTCCGTTACACGCACCGAAACCAACAATGGCAACCTCGTGATGGAAGACGTGCCGGAGATTCCCGCGGAGATCGTAGACAGCCTGAATCGCTACCAGAATGTACGCGCCGGGAATTTCCAGGGCTGGAAGGAAGACAGCTCCGGCGTGTTGATCAGCACACGCTTCGCCGATGTCGATCAGCTGCACCGCGTCGACAAGCCGGGCGGTGCAAGGCACCAGGTGACGTTCTACAAGGAACCCATAGCAGGTATCACGAGCCAGCCCGGCGGTAACAAGATCATCTTTACGCGTGACGCCGGCGGTAGCGAGTTCGCGCAAATATTCCTGCTCGATCCGGCGACGGGGGCCGCGAGCATGCTCACCGACGGCGAGTCGCGAAACGGGGAGGTCGCGTGGGACCGGGATGGCCGTCGAATCGCCTACCAGAGCACTGCGCGCAACGGTGCATCGAACGATATCTGGCTCATGGATCCGGCCGACCCGGAAAAGGCCCGGATCATCCTGGAATCACAGGACGGCAGCTGGTGGGGCCCGGCGGACTTTTCGGTCGGCGGCAACCGGCTGCTCGCCTTGAACTACGTCAGCATCACGGATTCGAGCGTGCATCTCGTCGACCTCGACTCGGGAAGCGTAAGCTTGCTTGCCGGCGGGCCCGGTAACACCAGCACGAACTACCCGGTAGCGTTCGACGACACCAGCGACGGCTACTGGCTGATTACGAGCCAGGGCAGCGAATTCCAGCGACTGGCCTGGCAGCCCATCGAGCCCGGCGCCGAGATCGAGGTCGTGACCGGCGACATCGACTGGGACGTATCCGATGCGGTCATTTCCCGGGACCGGGGGCGCATGGCCTTTGCCGTCAACGAGAACGGCCGCTCGGCGATCTACCTGTTCGACCCGCGCACGCGCGGGTACCGGCTCGTCGAGAATATTCCGACCGGCGTAGTCGGCCGCATCGAGTTCAGCCCGGACGGTCGCAAGCTCGGCATGACACTGAACACCGCCACGACGCCGAGCGACACATTCGTACTGGAACTCGGCAGTGGGCCGCTCGACCATGGTCAGCTGACGCGCTGGACGTTCAGCGAGGTGGGCGGACTCGACACAACGTCATTTCGTGAGCCCGAGCTGATCAGCTATCCGACTTTCGACAAGATCGAAGGCGCGCCCCGCCAGATACCGGCCTGGATCTACAAGCCCGAGGGCGACGGCCCGTTTCCGGTCGTGATATCGATCCACGGCGGTCCGGAGGGGCAGTCGCGACCGTGGTTCAGCAGCACCTACCAGATGTGGCTCGCGAAGCTCGGCGTGGCCGTCGTCGTGCCGAACGTGCGGGGCTCCGCCGGCTACGGAAAGACCTACCTCGGGCTCGACAACGGGTTTAAACGCGAAGACTCGGTCAGGGACATCGGCGCATTGCTCGACTGGATCGAGGGCCAGTCCGACCTGGACAAGGGCCGCGTGGCCGTGTTCGGCGGAAGCTACGGCGGCTACATGGTGCTTGCGAGCGCCGTGCACTATAGCGACAGGCTCCGTGCCGCAGTGGATATCGTGGGGATCTCGAGTTTCGTGACATTCCTGGAGAATACCCAGGATTACCGTCGCGACCTGCGGCGCGTCGAGTACGGTGACGAACGCGACCCCGAGATGCGGGCGCACCTGGAAAAAATCAGTCCGCTGAATAACGTGAACAAGATCTCGGTGCCGATGTTCGTGGTGCAGGGTGAGAATGACCCGCGCGTGCCGGTAACGGAAGCAACCCAGATGGTTGCTGCGCTGCGCGAGCAGGGCAACACGGTCTGGTACATGAACGCGCTCAACGAAGGTCACGGCTACCGCAAGAAGGAGAACCGCGACGTCTACCAGCAGGCAACCGTGCTGTTCCTGCAGCGGCACCTGGTCGGCCGGGAGTAGGCGCTGCGGGGCCTCGAGCAATACGGCGAGGACAGCGTCGGGAAATTCTCGGCGCTGCTGGATCTGCTCGAACGCTGGAACCGCAAGGTCAACCTGACCGCGATCCGCGATCGTGACCAGATGGTCACGGCCCACCTCCTGGACAGTCTCGCGGCCAGGCCCCTGCTGCATGGCGAGGCGGTGCTGGATATTGGCACCGGCGCAGGATTTCCGGGCCTGCCGCTGGCTATCGTCGAGCCGGACAGGCGCTTCGTGCTCCTCGACAGTAATAACAAGAAGATCCAGTTCGTGCAGCACGCTGCGGCCGAGTTGGGCCTCGACAACGTCGAGGCCGTAAAAGCGCGTGTGGAGGACTATGCACCCGGCTACCGCTTTGATACCGTGATCGCCCGGGCGGTAGCCGCCTTGTCGCGGCTCCTCGAACTTGCGGGACACCACGTTGGAGAGGGCGGGGTGTTCATTGCCCTCAAGGGGCGCTATCCGGCGGAAGAACTCCGAAACGTTCCGGCCGGGTGGGACTACACTATTACGGAACTCTCGGTGCCGGGGCTCGATGCGGGCTCGCGGCACGCTGTGCTTTTGCGAAGGTCTTGATCATGGCGCGCATCATTGCGGTTGCAAATCAGAAAGGCGGTGTCGGAAAGACCACGACTTGCGTGAATCTTTCCGCGTCCCTTGCCGCGACGCAGAGGCGGGTGCTGCTGGTCGACATGGATCCTCAGGGCAACGCGACGATGGGCTGCGGCATCGACAAGAGAGAGGTCGATTATTCCACGTGCGACGTGCTGCTGGGTGATGCGACCGCGGCCGACACTATCGTATCGGCGCCGGAAGGCGGTTTCGCGGTGCTGCCCGGCAACGAAGACCTGACGCTCGCCGAGGTTTCATTGCTGCAGGAGATCGGCCGCGAAATGAAGCTGAAGAAAGCGCTCGCGCCGGTGGCCGGCCTCTATGACTTCATCCTTATCGACTGCCCGCCATCGATCAACATGCTGACGGTGAATGCCCTGACGGCCGCCGACGGCGTGCTGATACCGATGCAGTGCGAGTACTATGCGCTGGAGGGACTGAGTGCGCTGCTGAACACGGTCGAGCAGGTACGGGAAAGCGTCAATCCCCGGCTCGAGGTCTACGGCATCCTTCGAACCATGTTTGATCCACGCATCAACCTGTCGAACGAAGTGTCGATGCAGCTGATCGAGCACTTCGACAAGCAGGTCTTTCGCACCTGCGTGCCGCGCAACATTCGCTTAGCGGAGGCGCCAAGTTTCGGCCGCCCGGTGCTGCTGCACGACCGGTCGTCGCGCGGCGCTATAGCCTATCTCGCACTGGCCGGCGAAATCCTCCGCCGGGAAGATGCGAGAGTTGCAAAAGCCGTGTAGGAATATCGTTGGGATGAATCGATGACAGCCAAGAAAAAACGACTCGGTCGGGGCCTCGATGCCCTGCTGTCCAAACCGGTTGCCGAAACCAAGTCTGTCTCGGGGTTCCGGCAAGACGGACCGCTGAAGGATATTCCCCTGGACCTTTTGCAGCGCGGTCAATACCAGCCGCGACTCGATATACGACAGGACTCGCTCGAGGAGCTGGCCAACTCCATCAAGGCGCAGGGTGTCGTGCAGCCGATTGTCGCACGACCAATCGGCAAGGCCGGCGATTCGCAGCGCTACGAGATCGTGGCAGGCGAGCGTCGCTGGCGCGCAGCACAATTGGCCGGGCTGGAATCGATTCCTGCCATCGTGCGTGAACTGCCCGACGAGGCGGCGATTGCCATGGCGCTGATCGAGAATATTCAGCGAGAGGACCTGAACCCGCTCGAGGAAGCGGGGGCACTCGACCGACTGATCCGCGAATTCGACCTGACTCATGGTGAAGCTGCTGAAGCCGTGGGCCGATCGCGCGCCTCGGTCAGCAACCTGCTGCGGCTGCTGGACCTGTCCGACAAGGTCAAACCGATGCTCGAGTCCCGGCAGATCGAGATGGGCCACGCACGGGCACTGCTGTCGATTAGTGACGGCGTTCAGCAGTACGACGCGGCGCGCCAGGTGGTGCGCAAAGGACTGTCGGTGCGCGAGACAGAGCGACTGGTCAAGCGCATGCTGGCGGGCCCGGGCAGCAAGGCCCCGGCAACGAAGGCGGTTGCCCAGAATGCCGATATCCGGCGGCTGGAAGTCGAAGTTTCAGAAAAGCTCGGCGCCAAAGTCAGCCTGCAGCACACGCAAAAGGGCGCGGGCAAGCTGGTGATCAGCTACAACAGCCTCGACGAACTTGACGGGATTCTGAAGCACATTCGCTAGGCGCGGTTCTCGCACCAAGAACAGCTTCGGTCAGGCAACTTCGTCGTTGCGGCTTGCAGTGGCGGAGTACGCGCGCCTGACGATGTGTGGCAGCACTGCTTCGGATATCAGGAAACCCTGCAGCTTGTCGCACTCGATGGTCTTCAGGAACTCGAACATTTCCTGGTCTTCCACGCCTTCTGCACATACGGCCATGCCGAGGTTGTGAGCCAGGCCGGTGACCGCTGCCAGCACGTGCCGGGCGACCTCGTCGTCCTGGGCGCGCTGCACTGCGGATGCATGAATCTTGACTTCATCGAACGGCAGGCGCTCGAGCATGCTGAGCGACCGGGCCGCAACGCGGAAGTTATCCAGGCAGATCCGGAAGCCCTGGTTGCGCAGCCGCTTGAGCGTATCGAGGTGCGCCGCATCCGGGTCGACGAGGTCCTGTTCAACGACCTCGAACGTGAAATTGCTGCACTCTGCGCCGTGCTCCCGGACGATACCGGCGTATGCGCTCGCGAGCCCGGTCCTGCCCAGTTCGCTGGATGCCAGGTTGACACATATATCGAACCCGAGCCCCTGTTCACGCCACTTTACGATCTGCACGGCCGCTTTGCGTAAAACGAACTCCGTCAGTCGAGGCATCATGTCGTAGGCCTCGACCTCGGGGAGGAATTCGGCGGGCGCCAGCAGGCCCTTGTCGGGATGCAGCCAGCGGATCAGCGCCTCCGCCTCGCGGGTCTGCCATTCGCTGCCGTCACCCCGTTCGACCTTCGGTTGGTATCGCAAGACGAACTGGAATTCGCTGAAAGCCTGCTCGATTTCCTCGCACGTGAACTGCAGCATGCGGCGGCGGCAGCCTTTCAGCACGTCCCCGAGACCGAATACGTCGAAGTTGGCGCTGAGCCACGAGAAATTACGGAATTCCAGCAGCTTATCGATGAGTTCCGGCCCCACCGTCTCGCTGACTACCGCCCGGTCAGCCGCGATCACGAGCCCGAACGGCACCTTGCCCTGCCGCGCTTCGAGCCGGCTGATCGTTTCCCTGGTCACGTCGTCTCCGTCGAGCAAGACTATGCGGCGGGCCTTGCCGACCATCAGCGGCGAGAGCGCTGCCGGGCTGTCGAAATGGCGCAGTGTCAGGCTCAGCTCGCGCGCGGCGTCGCTGATACACTTGGTGCCTCGCAGGGAGTTGCTCACGATCAACAGCATTAGTTCATTCCGGACCAGGTAGCGTACCTTTTATAACGCCTATCGGGAGCGGCCGATGTGCGGTAGGTCGCAATGCGAAAAATCCGCAAATATCGCAAATTTCCCGGCAAAAACCGGCGCTAAGGCCACCTAAAGTCGAATGCTCGCCGTGTTGCGATGCAGAAAGCCTGCCACTATAATGCGCGAGCCCAAAACAGGCCCGCCTGACTCAACCGCAAAATCGAGCGCCACAAGCCACCGGAAGCACCGCTGCATGTGGCGTTTTTAGTGCCGGAGGCAAGCATAAATGGACGAGCCCTCCGGACGCCGTGGTTTCAATATCATCGCCACGGTACTCGCTGGACAGCTGGTCGTCGGAGCGGTGCTGGCCGCAGTGCTTTGGGGATTGGCAGGAAGCGTAGCGGGCTACTCTGCGCTGCTCGGTAGCTTGACTTGTGTCATTCCGAACGCATTTCTGGCAACGCGGATAGTTTTGGCACGCCGGGACACCGGGGCACGGCCCCTTATCCGGGCAGCCTGGACGGGCGAACTGGGGAAGCTGGCGCTTACGGTGTTGATGTTCAGCATCGTTTTCGTCACGGTACGGCCGCTGGCGGCCGGCTCCCTGTTTGCAGGATTTATCGCTGCGCAGCTGGTGACCTTTGCAGGCCTCCTGCTGCGCGACGCGGGACAAGAAGAACTGGATACGGACAACAAGAATGGCGAGTGAAGGCGGACACGGACCGCAAACGTCCGGCGAATACATTTCGCACCATTTGCAAAATCTGCAGGTCTGCAAGTCGGATACGGGTGAGTGGGTTTGGAACCACTGTGCGGGCAACCCGATGGCGATCAATGTCGACTCGATGTTCTGGTCGATATTCCTCGGCCTCGTGTTTATTTTCATGTTCCGCTCAGTGGCCAAAAAGACTTCTGCGGGCAAGCCCGGCAAGCTGCAGGCGTTCGTAGAGATCGTCGTGGATTTCGTGGACGGTAGCGTCAAGGACACCTTTCACGGCAAGAGCAGCCTGATCGCGCCGCTGGCGCTGACCCTGTTCGTGTGGATTTTCTTCATGAACCTCATGGACCTCGTGCCGGTCGACTGGATTCCGTTGCTGTCAGCGTCTGTCGGGATCGAATACATGAAAGTCGTGCCGACCACGGACGTCAACATCACGTTCGGCATGTCGATTGCCGTCTTCATTTTGATCGTCTTTTATACGATCAAATTCAAAGGTGTCGGCGGCTTTATCGGCGAGCTGACGCTGCATCCGATTGCGCCGCCGACGAAAGGCATCGGCCTGATCGCCGCGCCCTTCGTGATCGCCTTCAATTTCATTCTGGAAAGCGTGGCCCTGCTCGCAAAGCCGGTCTCGCTCAGCCTTCGACTATTCGGAAATATGTTCGCGGGCGAACTTATTTTCATCCTGATTGCGTTGCTCGGAGTTTGGCAGCTGCCGCTGCATTTCGGCTGGGCGGTGTTTCATGTACTGATCGTGACGCTGCAGGCCTTCATTTTCATGATGCTCACCATCGTGTACCTGAGCCTTGCAGCGGAATCGCATTAATTTACTAGCACAACATTTGGACTTGATCCTGTTTAGGAGAAACTGATGGAAACTGTTATTGGCTTCACGGCGATCGCCGTCGCACTTCTGATCGGCCTCGGTGCCCTCGGCGTCGGTATCGGCATGGGTCTTCTGGGTGGCCGCTTCCTCGAAGGTGCCGCGCGTCAGCCCGAGCTGGCGCCGATGCTGCAGACGAAGATGTTCATCGTTGTCGCGCTGCTCGACGCCGTTGCCATGATCGGTGTAGGTATAGCGCTGTTCTTCGCGTTCGCCAATCCGTTCATCGGCCAGCTACAGCAGGCAACAGGCGGCTGATAGCAGCAGCGTTTCTCCCTGCGGGAGAGCAATACAGCTGTAGGAGCGCTTCTCGAAGCGCGACTGGTAGAGTCAGGAGAATTCCTTGGACATTAATCTAACGCTCATCGGCCAGACGATCGCGATGATCGTGTTCGTCTGGTTCTGTATGAAGTTCATATGGCCCCCGATCCTGAATGCGATCGAAGAGCGTCAGGAGCAGATTGCCGAAGGTCTCGCCGCCGCCGAAAAGGGCCAGGACAAGCTCGTACAGGCGCAGGCAGAAGCAGACGAGATCGTCGCGGACGCACGCAAGCAGGCGACGTCTATCCTCGACCAGGCCCATGCCCGCGCCAACGAGATCGTGGCCGAAGGCAAGTCGGACGGCGTCAAGGAACGCGAGCGCCAGCTTGCGGCGGCCAAGGCCGAGATCGAGCAGGAAGCAAACAAGGCGCGCGAGGAATTGCGGGGCGAGGTATCGGCCATTGCGATTGCGAGCGCGGAGAAGATCCTCAAGCGCGAGATCGACGACAAGGCACACGAGGACATCCTGGGCAAGCTTGCGCAGGAGCTCTAGGACGTGGCTGACAACAACACAGTGGCGCGGCCTTACGCCCAGGCAGTCTTCGAGGTCGCCCAGGAAAACGACGCGCTTGACGAACTGTCCTCGTCGCTGGCCACCGCCAGGGACCTGCTCAGCGATGGTCAGGTCGTCGCGTTTCTCGGTCAACCGTCACTGACTGACGAGCAGCGTCTCGAATTTCTGCAGAGCCTGTTTGCCGAAGCGGTTGGCGAAGGCAGCGTTTTTGCGGGCGGCAGCCAGCACGGCACGAACTTTCTGAAGCTCTTGCTGGAGAATGGCCGCGTCGTTGCCATGCCGGAAATCGCCGAGCAGTTCGAGGCGCTCAAGGCGAAGATCGAAAACAGCATCGATGCCGTCATCACGACTGCGGCACCGTTGAGTGCGACACAGGAAAAGGAGATCGCGAG
>JBFEXY010000003.1:0-25561 GCA_041562415.1 Woeseiaceae bacterium | reverse complement strand
CGCGCCGGCGATCAGTAACAGGACCACGAGGCCCGCCAATATTTCAGTCATGCGTCGCAACCTCCCTTGCCGCATCAGTCGTCGTAAGTACGAGCTTGCCCATGTGGCGGCTGCTCTCCATTATTTCGTGCGCCGCCGCTGCGGCATCCAGCGAAAAAGACTGGTGAATAATGGGCCTTACACGGCCTGATTCAAGCAGGGGTAGCACATTGACTTCGAGATCGGCGGCAATGTGGGCCTTTTCTGCCACCGTCTGAGGTCTCAACGTCGAGCCCGTGATGGTCAGGCGCTTCGCGAGAATGACGCGCAGATCGAGTTCCGCCCTCGGCCCCTGGAGAAAGGCGATGATCGAATAGCGTCCGTCCCGTGCCATCGAGTCGAGGTTTTTTTGCGTGTAAGGGCCCGCCACCATGTCCAGCAATACGTCTACGCCGCGCCCCGTTGTCACATCCCGGATCCCGGCCTGCCAGTCCTCGCTGCGGTAATTGAACGCCTTGTCGGCGCCGAGCTCTTCGCAGAACTCGCATTTGTCGTCGCTGCCGGCTGTCGTAAGTACGAAACATCCGTGGGCCTTGGCCAGCTGGATCGCGGTCGTGCCGATTCCGCTGGAGCCGCCATGCACCATGAAGGTCTCGCCATCGGTCAGCCCGCATCGTGTGAATACGTTGTACCAGACCGTAAAGAACGTTTCCGGGATTGCGGCTGCCTCGATGAAAGTAAGACCCGTCGGTATAGGCAAGCAGTGGCTGCCATCCGCGGCGCAATACTCCGCATATCCGCCGCCGTGCGTGAGTGCCATGACCCGATCGCCGGCACGCCAGCGTGCCACGTCGGCACCGACGGCCACTATCTCACCCGCCACCTCAAGTCCCGGCAAAGGACTGGCGTCCGGTGGCACCGGATACCTGCCAAGGCGCTGCAGCACGTCCGGCCGGTTGATGCCAGCGGCAAGAACGCGAATCAAAACCTCGGATGCCCCGGGACGGGGAACCGGGAAATCGATCTCGTGCAGCACGGCAGGACCACCGGGCTCCGAGATGGAAATCGCCTTCATCATTGCGGGGACGTTATCGGGCACTACGAGTCTCGTCGGGCGTGAACAGTGATGATGTTATGTGCATACTGACACGCCCGGCAAATCAAAAGACGACAACGATGGGCGACAACCCGATCTTGTGGGAGCCGAGTGCCGAGAGACGCAAGTCGTCGGCAATGTACCGGTTCATGCGGCAGCAGGGATTCGACGACTACGAAACCCTGTATCGATGGTCGATTGAGGATTCCGCGGCTTTCTGGGAAGCGCTGTGCAGTTTCTGCGACATCCGTTTCGTTACGCCGGCCGAGAAGGTGCTCGAGCGTCCGGACAACATCATGGATGCCGGCTGGTTCGAAGGCAGCGAGCTGAATTACGCCGAACACCTTCTGCGTCACGAAGGGGATCGTGAGGCGCTCGTGTTCACTGCCGAAGACGGCGAGCGCCGCTCACTCAGTTTCAACGAGCTCCGCAACTCGGTTGCCGCTGTCGCGGCCGGGCTCAGGCGCGCCGGGGTCGTCAAGGGCGAGCGGGTTGGCGGTTACCTGCCGAACTGTCCCGAGGCGATTATCGCGATGCTGGCAACGACCAGCATCGGCGCAATCTGGTCCTCGTGCTCGCCGGACTTCGGCGTGACCGGCGTCGTGGACCGTTTCGGGCAGATAGAACCGAAGGTCTTGTTCACGGCGAACGCCTATATCTACAACGGCAAGCGCTTCGATTGCCTGGATACGGTGGCACAGATCGTGAAATCCATTCCGACCATCGAGCGGACCGTGGTGGTGGGGTTCACCGGTGGGGGCATCGATGCCTCGGGAGTCGATAATGCGGTGATGCTAGAGGCGTTTGCGGAACCGGGTGCCGAGCTGGTGTTCGAGCCAGTCGCCTTCGATCATCCCCTGTTCATCATGTACTCGTCGGGCACTACCGGCGTACCGAAGTGCATCGTCCACGGTCACGGCGGTACCCTGCTGCAAATCGTCAAGGAGCACGTGCTGCACTGTGATATTTCGTCCGGCGATCGTCTGTTCTATTTCACGACCTGCGGCTGGATGATGTGGAACTGGCTCGCCACCGGTCTTGCGACAGGCGCGACTCTCGTGTTGTTCGACGGCTCGCCATTTTTTAACGACGGCCGCGTCCTGTGGCAGATGGCCGAGCGTGAAAACCTCACCGTATTCGGTACCAGTGCCAAGTATATTTCCGCACTGCAAAAGGAGGGCGTGCGGCCTCACGATGAGTTCGATCTTGCGAATCTGCGCGCCGTGCTATCCACAGGATCGCCGCTGGCGCCCGAGAGTTTCGACTACGTGTATGACGCTATCGGCAGCGATATTCAGCTGTCTTCGATCGCAGGCGGGACAGACATCATCAGCTGCTTCGTCCTCGGCAATCCCACGCTCCCCGTGCGCCGTGGAGAAATTCAGTGCCGGGGTCTGGGCATGGCAGTGGAGTTCTTCGACGACGATGGCAACGCCTTGCTGGAAGAACGCGGAGAACTGGTCTGCACGCGGCCGTTTCCTTCCGCTCCCGTCGGTTTCTGGAACGATCCCGAAAACGCGAGATACAGGTCTGCGTACTTCGAAAAATATCCCGGCGTCTGGGCGCACGGCGATTTCGCCGAGCTGCGCAGGACAGGCGGCGTGGTCATCCATGGGCGTTCGGACTCGGTGCTCAATCCCGGCGGCGTGCGAATCGGTACCGCGGAAATCTATCGGCAGGTAGAAAAGCTCGACGAGGTCGTCGAGAGCATCGCGGTTGGCCAGGACTGGGATGACGACGTCAGGGTGGTGTTGTTCGTGGTTCTGCGGCCGGGCGTCGGACTCGACGACGGGCTGCGCGACAGGATTCGCCGGGTGATTCGGGAGAACACGACGCCGCGGCACGTGCCGGCGAAGATCGTCGCCGTGCCCGAGATTCCCAGGACCAAGAGCGGCAAGATCGTGGAGATCGCAGTGCGTTCCGTCGTCCACGGCGAAGAAGTAAAAAATACCGAAGCGCTTGCCAACCCCGACGCGTTGCAGCACTTTCGAAACATCCCGGAACTGGGCACCGACTAAATGTGCCGGATGAGTCTCTTTTCCGTTGACGGAGTGACATTGAAGTGACGAAGCAATACCTGCTGGCGATAGACCAGGGTACGAGCAGCAGCCGTACCGTTATTTACGATGGTCGGGCAAATGTCGTTGCGAGTGCGCAGCAGGAGTTCCGGCAAATTTATCCGCAGCCGGGCTGGGTCGAACATGATCCTGAAGAGATATGGTCATCGGTCAGGCAGGTAACCCGAGAGGCGCTCGTCGAGGCCGGCATCACGATTCAGGATGTCGCCGGAATCGGTATCACCAACCAGCGCGAGACGACGGTCGTCTGGGATCGACGCAGCGGCGAATGCATCTATAACGCGATTGTCTGGCAGGATCGGCGAACGGCAGCTTATTGCCGCGAACTCGGCGAGCGCTGCGCAGATGATGTGATCGCCAGCAAAACCGGCCTGCGTCTCGACCCGTATTTCTCGGCGACCAAGGTGGCATGGATCCTCAACAACGTGGACGGGGCGCGGCGCCTGGCGGACGAGGGCCATCTCGCCTTCGGCACCATCGACAGTTTTCTGTTGTGGCGTCTTACCGGCGGCAATGTCCACGCAACCGATGCGACTAACGCCTCGCGCACGATGTTGTTCAACATCCGCACACAGAGTTGGGACGATGAATTGCTGGAACTCCTGAATGTACCTGTGTCCATGCTGCCCGAGGTTCTCGACTGTGCGGCAGACTTCGGCAGCACAACTGAAGACACGGTAGACGGCGTCGTCCCGATCTGTGGCATCGCCGGTGACCAGCAGGCCGCGTTGATCGGGCAGGCCGGATTCCAGTACGGCATGACCAAGAGCACCTACGGTACGGGGTGCTTTGCGATCGCCAATACGGGCGATACTGCGTTAACGTCGCACAATCAGCTTCTCACGACGATCGCCAGCCGCATCGGTGGCGCAGTGACCTATGGTCTCGAGGGCAGCGTTTTTGTAGCGGGATCGGCGTTGCAGTGGCTGCGTGACGAATTGCGAATCATCGATTCCGCGCCGGACTCCGAGCAGATCGCCGCACGCACGGGGATCGTGGACGATGTCTATGTGGTGCCTGCGTTTGCAGGGCTTGGCGCACCGTACTGGGATCCGGATGCGCGCGGAGCAATCGTCGGGCTGAGCCGCGGCAGTGGGCGTGACCAGGTGGTGACCGCAACGTTGCAGGCAGTTGCTTACCAGACGCGCGATCTCATCGATGCGATGGCGGACGACGGCATTTCGCCGAGCGTGATTCGTGTCGACGGCGGGATGGTAGGCAATGACTGGTTCCTGCAGTTCCTGGCCGACATTCTCAATATTCGCGTGGAGCGGCCAGCAAACGTGGAGTCCACGGTTCTCGGCGCGGCATACCTGGCGGCGCTGCAGTGCGGACTGATCGATGATCTGCAGCAGGCATCAGGGTTGTGGCAGTGCGACGCAGTGTTCGAGCCGCGAATGTCCGGCGATCAGCGGGACGCGCTGATGGCGGGTTGGTCGGCGGCAGTCTCCCGGGTTCGGGATGGCAGCTAAGTCCCGATTCGCAGCGATCAATACAGCAAGCAATTCACTACAGCTCTCAACGAGAGAGTGACGATGACTTCACCCTTGACTGCATCCGATAATGGCCCAATGATTGCGGACCAGTTTTGTACCGCCGCCGGACGCCGCTGACAGCGCAGCTACACTTGCTAAAAGCTCGACAGAAAATCGGAAAATACCGGATTCTCGGCCGCATAGCCTCCGGCCCTCTTGCCGATGTCTACCGCGCGTACGATACGATCCAGAAGCAGCGCGTCGCGCTGAAGATGCCCAAGGCCGACGCCTATTCGGGTCAGGAGGAGTTCCTGCACGAAGTCCAGGTCGCGACCAGGCTGCAGCATCCGAATATCCTGAGGGTGCTAAACGCGTGTTACATCGACGACCATTTCGTAATAGCGATGGAACTTGGTGAGGAGTCGCTCGCCGATCGTATCGAACGCCGGATATCGACCGCGCGTGCGCTGGATCTGGCCGGCCAGGCCATAGCCGCCCTCGCTCATGCCCACGAGCACAACATTATTCATTGCGATATCAAGCCCGAGAACTACATCCTGTTCCCGGGCAACCAGCTGAAACTCTGCGACTTCGGTTTCGCAAAGATCAGCCTGCGTACGCTGAAGGCGTCCGGTTCCGGAACGATCGATTACATCGCACCGGAACAGGCCATGGGTCGGCCGAAATTCCAGTCTGACGTGTTCTCGCTCGGGCTTGTCCTGTACCGCCTTTTGTCGGGCAAGCTACCGGAGTGGCCGTTCGCCTGGCCGATGGCAGGACACGAGCGGCTGACCGCGAAGGTCCGCCCGGAACTGGTAGAGATGCTTCGGAAGGCGATCCAGCTCGATCCGGCAAATCGCTATCGAGATGCAGTGCAGATGATGGCCGTGTTCGACCAGTTGCAGAGCCACGCCCGCCGGCAGAAACGCTCGAGGTCCCGCGGCGACCGCAAGGCCGGCACGACGTGGCGCCGTATGCAGTGGCGCGAGTTCCAGCGGCAGTACAGGAACATCCTCGACACCCGGCACCAGTGCCGGCATTGCGAGGGACCCGTGTCGGAGGCCATGCAGGCATGCCCGTGGTGCGGTTTCGACAACCCGGCACGAAGTTCGGACTCGTCCATGCCGTCGAGCTGCCCGCGGTGCGAGCGCGGCGTCAAGAACGACTGGGACTATTGCCCATGGTGCTATGGGCCCGGCTTTATCGAGGAAACGACCCGGCGCTACCCCGACAAGCGATACTCGACCCGCTGCAGTAACAAGCGCTGCCGGGGACAGCTGATGCCGTTCATGCGCTACTGTCCATGGTGCCGCATGAAGGTCCGCCGTCCCTGGAAACTGGAGGGCAGCCGGCATCGATGCAAGGCCTGCGACTGGGGCATCGCGAAGGAATTCTGGAATTACTGCGCCTGGTGCAGGGAGCCGGTGAAGCGCGCCTGACGGCGCTTCCGGGTGGCGTCGTGTCGAATCAAATAGACGGACTGCTCGTACTGGACGGTGCATTCAAGCCGGACAGCCAGGTTGCAGAGGTTGGCGGCGGTTCGATAGTGGCGTTCACCGAGCGTGCGCCGGACAAGGACACCGAAAATGAAGACACGGTCGCCGTGATCCCCTGGGGTCCCGAGTCGGTGGTACTGGTCGTTGCGGACGGTGCCGGTGGACTGCCGGCGGGGAAACGGGCGTCGATGACTGCCGTTTCGTCGCTGGTCGAGGCGCTGTCCGTCGCGATGTCGGAAACCGTGGTGCTCCGCACTGCGATACTGGACGGCATAGAAGCGGCCAACGAGGCTGTCATACGCCTTTCGAACGGCTCCGCGACAACCCTGACCGTGGTCACGATAGAAGGGCAGATCGCGCGCGCTTACCAGATCGGCGACTCCGAGGCCCTGGTAGTCGGACAGCGCGGCCGCATAAAGCTGCAGACGACGGCACATTCGCCCACGGGATTCGCGGTGGAGGCAGGATTTCTCGATGAGCGCGAGGCGCTGCATCATGCCGAGCGGCACCTGGTATCAAATTTTCTCGGCACCAGCGACATGAGCATCGATATCGGCGCGCCCGTCGAACTGCGGCCCATGGACACAGTCCTCCTGGCGAGCGATGGCTTGATGGACAACGTGCATCTGGATGAAATCATCGAGCATGTTCGCAAGGGGCCGGCCGATATCGCGGTCGATGCCGTCGTCGAACTTGCGCGAAAGAGGATGCACTCGAACAACGGCGAAGAACCGTCCAAACCCGACGATCTGTCCCTGATCGTTTTCAGAAAGCGCCCGGCGGCGCGTCGCAAGTCACCCGGAAAGCCGTGAGACTAAGCGGCGACTTGTCATAAAGTCTCAATAAATCATTCACTTGCCGACTTATCTTTGGCAGGACTCCGAGGAGCGAAAGGGCTATTGATTGACCACTGCCCGCGTATTATCGTCACAGGGAGCCGGCACAGCGTTTGCCGGCCCGGCTCATGCCGGTATTCCGATGGAACTCCGGCATACGTTTGTCGCTCAAAACAAGGAATACCGGTCGTTCCGGGTCGTCGTGACGCAGCAGGCCGGGCCTCCACACTCGCCACCGAGAGGCACGAGCAAATGAACCGCAATCAGTCAACCAGATCAAAGTCCAGCCTGACCAGAACCGGCCTGGTCATCGTTGCTGCGACGCTCTTCGTCGCCGGCTGCAAATCGTCAGCAGTCATCCAGCCCCCCAGCAGCGGCATTCCCACGCCGCCGTCAGGCGGCATGCCGCCGCCGCCATCGGGCGGTTCGTCCGGCGGTGGTTCTCAAGGCGGCGGTGAACAGGGCGGCGGCCAGCAGGGTGGCGGTTCATCCGGCGGCGGCTCGCAGGGCGGCGGCTCGCAGGGCGGCGGCTCGTCCGGCGGTGGTTCGCAAGGCGGCAGTGAACAAGGTGGTGGCGAGCAGGGCGGTGGTTCGTCCGGTGGCGGCGCGTCACCGAGCGCAGGAACATCAGGCGGTGGCTCCGGTCAGTCCGGAGGCGTAGGCAGCGTGCCACAGGTCGAGTTCCCGATGCCGGGCGGAGTGCCCGGGATGAGTGGCGGCGAGGGTGGTGACGGTGCCGATGGTGCTAGCGACGGTGACGGCGACGGCCAGAGCAGTGGCGACTGTGGTGACACCGGTCCTCTCCCCGGCGGCGTGGGCGGAATGGGACAGGCCGGTGAATGCCTGGGCGGCGGTGCGTCCGCGAGCGACTCCTCCGAGTCCGCCGGTGGCGGTGCTGAGGCCGCGATGGAAGGCGGCGGGGAAGGTGGCGGCGAAGGCGGTGAAGGCGCCGAGGGCGGCGCAGCCGGCGGGACTGCTGGTGGAACCGGGACAGGCGGAGCCGGCAGCGCCGGTCAGTTCCCTGCTGAGTCGGATGCCGAGCGTGCCGAGCGGCTTGGACGCGAACTCGACGAGTCGATCGGCGGTTTCGACGAGGTATTGAGCGAGGAACAGCGAGAGGTGGCCTCTGTCGGGCGAAACATGGAAGGGTTTGGCGGTAACGGCGGGTCAGGTGGCGGTGCCGGCGGCATCAGCCTCGGTGAGCAGGCAGGTGGCGGCAGCGGTGCAGGTTCGGTGACCGTGGCAAACCAGCCGTCAGCGCAGCGCGAATCACCGGTTGCCGGACTCAGTCAGGAAGAGGTTCGCGAGCGGACACCGGACGACATTCCCGTTATGGTCGACGATGACATCATTGCACGGCAGCTTCGCGAAGCCGCCCTCGCGGAAGAAGACCCGGAGCTCCGCGAGCGCCTGTGGGAAGAGTATCGGAAGTACAACGGGATTTAAGGAGACGGTTTGCGCAATATGAGGAGAGTATCGCCGTTTGTTGCCGTTGCCCTGTTTTTGGTCCAGGGCTGCACTGTCAATGAAGTCATTACAGCCGAAGAAACCGAACTCGTCGTCGCAGGCGCTTCGATCGAAGAGTCGCTGTTGCTCGATATAGGCATCGTCGAATTCGACGACGGCGTACCCAAGGACAACGATCCTGCGGATACCCGCATTTACGAGGAAATACGCGGTGCCGAGGCGCGCTACCTGCCGTATCACCTGAAGACGACGTTGCAGGGAACAGGTCACTGGGGTGCGGTGCGGGTGATCCCGTCGCGTGAAGCGTTCACGGACGTCATCATAAGTGGTCGCATCGAGAAATCGGACGGCGAGTACGTGAAGCTGGAGGTGTCCGTAGACGACGCCTCCGGCCGGCACTGGTACTCCGAGGAATACAGCGCACAAACGGGCGTTTCTTCGTATTCGGAGAGGCGCGACCGGCGCCTGGATCCATACCAGAAAGTCTTCAACGACATTGCAAATGACCTGCAGGCCTATGTCGCACAGATGCCGCCCGAGGAGATAAAGCGCATTCGCCAGGTTTCCGAACTGCAGTTTTTTGGTGACATGTCGCCGCCGCAATTCGGCGAACATCTGGCAGCCGACGAGGACGGTATCGTTCAGGTCGTCCGGCTGCCCGCGGAGAACGATCCCGCCGTGGCGCGTCTGCGGCAGATCCGCGAACGCGACAGGCTCGTCGTGGATACGCTCAATGAGCATTACGCCAACTTCTACTACGGCATCGCGATTCCCTACAGCGCATGGCGCAAGACATCTCGTGAAGAGGCCATCAATTACCGGCAGGTGAAACGTTCGGCAACGCTACAGACTTTGATGGGCGTCGTCGTGCTCGCCGGTTCACTGGCGGTCGATACGGACAGCTCGAGTACGTCGACGCGCCGCATGCAGCGAAGCCTGCAGAGCATCGGTATCTCCCAGGGCATAGACCAGATTTTCGCCGGCTTTTCTAGGCGTTCCGAGGCTTCGCTTCACGTCGAAGCTATCAAAGAGCTTTCCGAATCATTCGGCTCGGAAGCGGCACCCATGGTGATCGACGTCGAAGGCGAGACTCGCCGTCTTACCGGAACGGCTGCGGCACAGTATGAAAGCTGGCGCCGTTTGCTTCGTGATATTTACGAGGCCGAAACCGGCTTTCCGGCACCGATGGAGGTCGGCTCACCTGCTCGCGAGGCCGAACCTACTGGATGAGCGATCGAAAACCGGCGCGAGACCTGAGCGTTGGCACCCGGCTCGCTAATCGGTATACCTTAGCCCGCCGCTTAGGCAGAGGAGGCGCGGCCGAGACCTGGCTCGCGACGGACCGGATTACCCGCGCGTCGGTCGCGCTAAAGGTCCTCGTGGACGATCGCATCGGCGTCGATGCGCTGCGTCGCGAATGGCAACTCGCAATTCGCCTGATGCACGCACACATCGTGCGTGCGTTCGAATTCCACGAGGACGATGGCGCTTTTTACAGCCTGCAGTTCATCGATGGACCGGATATCAGCGTGCTCGCCGGCGCATCCCCCGAAGAATCGTTGCCGCCGGTCGCGCTGGTCGCGGATGCACTGCGCTACGCGCACGCAAAGGGCGTCGTGCACCGTGACGTAAAGGCTGCGAATATCCTTCTCGATCATAACGGCGCGCCATACCTGATTGATTTCGGCGTTGCCGCGACTCGCGGCCAGGACCCTGGCGGCGGTTCACTGATTGCAACCAGCCCGCAGCAACTCGCAGGCGAAGCGCCCAATCCTGCTGACGACGTATTTGCGCTCGGCGGCCTGATCTACGAACTCGTAAGCGGTCGTTCGCCCTGGAGTTCCTCGGATACGGCAGGCGACATTCTCAACAGTGATCCGCAGCCGCTCCAGGCAGCTGACGGCTCCGCATTACCGGACGGCTTGCGGGAGCTGGTTGCCTGCATGCTGGACAAGGACGCATCCCGGAGGCCGGATGCGGAGTCCGTCGCCGAGCGGCTCGCGGAGCTGGGTTACGCCCCGGCACCGGCCGCGAAGCGTTTTGTCGCCTCGGCCGGTGGTGTGCGCGACGAGCTAATCGAGACGCAGGCGGCGGTCCGTCCGGTCAAGCGCGCGCGGGGTGATGCGGCTGCGGCCGGCAGCACGACGGCGAGCGGCATGAGCCCGAGGACGCTCGGTATCAGTTTTGCCGTCCTGCTATTGCTGTTGCTGGGTGTCATCTTCCTGTTACCCAGGACGATCGAGAAACCGGCAGCAGTACCGGAGGCGGACACAAAAACGCAGGACGAAATGCAGCAGCCGGCGGCGAGTGACGGCAAACGACCCGCGGTCGACTTCAGCGAAAACATTGACGACCTCAGCGGCCGTGACCAGCGCGTGCAGGACCGAGCATCCACGGAGGAGGTGCTCGGCGAGCTGCTGGCCAAGATGGACACCCTGGAGAGCCGCGCCGTGCAGCGCTGGGGCGGATTGCGATTCGCGCGGGCGCAGGCGGTCTATGCCGAAGGCGACGAGGCTTACCTGGCGCGCGACTACGCTGCCGCGTCGAAAAAATACCGCGAAGCCATCGAGATCGTAGAGCCGTTGCTGGATGAGGTCGACAAGGTATTCGAATCGACCTATGCAGAAGCCCGCTCGGCTCTGGACGCTGCCGACCCCGTCGAGGCCGTGCGCCTTTTCGATCTCGCCGCTGCGATCAGTCCGGGACACCGGGGTGCGCAACAGGGGTTGGCACGGGCGCGCAATCTCGAAACCGTCCTTGCACTAATGGACCAGGGCCTCGCGCACGAGAAGGATCTCGAGCTGCAGGCAGCCCGGCAGAGCTTCGAACGAGCCGTCGAGCTTGATCCTGCATGGGAGCCCGCGCAGGTCGCACTGGAGAGAGTGCGTGGCACGATCAGGCAAATGGAGTTCGACCTGCGAATGACGGAAGGATTGACGGCGCTGGCCGAGGGCGATTTTTTTGCGGCCCGTGCGGCATTCCGAATGGCGGAGAAGCTGAAGCCCGGTTCGCCGGAGCCGGGTGACGGCCTGCTGCAGGTGGATCAGGGTATCCGGCTGCAGGAAATTACGTCGCTGGAACGAAAGGCGCAGCAGCAGGAAACGGCGGAAGAATGGAGCGATGCCACCGAAACCTACGAGCGTATCCTCGAGCTGGATTCCAATCTCGCATTTGCCCAGGACGGCATCGTCCGCACGCGGCAAATGGAAGCCCTGCACGAGATGCTGGACGGCTTTATCGAGGAACCGGACAACCTGAGCAGGCAGTCGAACATGCAGTCCGCAACCAGGCTCCTGCTCGACATAACCCGAATGGAAGACATCGGGCCACGACTGGCGGATCGGCGCGACGAGCTGTCGAGACTGTTGAAGCGGGCGGCAACGCCGCTGACCGTCAGGCTCGTGTCCGACAACCAGACCGACGTTTCAATCTACAAAGTTGGTAAACTCGGCAGCTTCGACGAACATGAAGTCAGCCTTCGGCCGGGCACCTACGTCGCGGTGGGCGTGCGCCCCGGATACCGCGACGTACGTCTTGAATTCCGCGTGGCACCGGAAATCGACATGCAGCCGATTGTCGTTCGCTGCGAGGAACCAATTTGAGTCTGAACCTATTCATCAGGGATGTTGAAGGCGAACGACGAATAGAGGCGGAACGTCTGCCGCTGCGCGTCGGTACCGGCAGCGACTGCGATCTGCGCCTGCCGGGTCCGGGCGGCGGGCCGGTCATGATGCTCGATGTGCTCGACGACGCCCCCTTCGTGCAGCCCGTTGGTCGCGACGCGTCGATGGCGATTAACGGCGAGCCGCTCACAGCCAGCCGACGATTGCAGGATGGTGACGAACTGCGTTACTTCGGCAGCCGAATCCTTGTGCAGCTCGAGCCGGCGCGCCTGACTCTGGAGGTCCGGCTCGAGGACAGTGCCTACGTAACGAAGCCGCCCGAACTGGGCGACGCCGGCGAACAGCCGGCCGAGGAGACCATCGCGCCGACGGCTTTCCAGCGCGCGGCGGAGACGCCCCAGGCGACAGCGGACAAGGCGGGGCAGGGCAACCTGCGCTGGATCATCGGCGCCGCCATGGTGCTGCTGATCATCGTGTCTTTTCTCCTGTTCACATCCAAATCCGTAAAGTTCGAGGTGACGCCGGGCGAGCCGGATTCATTCTCGGTCAGCGGTGGCTGGTTTCGCATGCCGCTCGGCGACCGCGTGCTGTTGCGCAAGGGCAGCTACACGGTACAGGTGTCACAACAGGGCTATTTCGACGTCACCCAGAACTTCGAGGTAGGTGACGAACAAAACATCATCATCGACATCGAGATGCGCAAGCTGCCGGGGCACGTGACCGTCGTCACGAATCCGCCCACGGACGCGGTAGTCGCAATCAACGAGAGCGAGGTAGGGCCCGCACCGTTCGGGCCGGTCGAATTGCTGCCGGGCGAGCACAGCGTCAGCGTGCGCGCCGAGCGATTTCTACCCTATAACGGCGTGATCAATATCCCCGGGCTCGGCAGGCACGAACAACTCAGCGTGCAGCTGGTGCCGCGTTGGGCCAGCGTCGAAATTAACTCGGACCCGCCGGGCGCGCGCATATTCGCGGGGGAAGAACGGGTCGGCGAGACGCCCGCGACCATCGAGTTGATGGAAGGCTCGCACCAGATCAGTGTAGTTCGCGACGGTTTCAGTGCCTGGGACGGGACAGTAGTCGCGGAGCCGAATACTGAACAGGCGCTGCCGCTGATTCGTCTGCAGCCTGCCAACGCCAAACTCCTGGTCAGTTCGATCCCCAGAGGTGCCAACGTGACGGTAAACGGCCGCTACCGCGGCCAGTCGCCGATAACGCTCGATCTGGCACCGCAGGTCAATTACGAGATCGGGCTTTCCAAGGCCGGTTACGGAATGACGAGTCGCAAGGTCCGCCTGCAGGCAGCCGCGAGCGATTCAATAACCGTCGATCTGACCGCCAGGACCGGAACCCTGACCGTCAATGTGCAGCCCGCAGACGCAACGGTCTACGTGGACGGGCAGGCGCGAGGTACGGGCAGTTCGACGCTGCGGCTGAGTTCGGCACCGCACCGCATCGAAGTGCGCAAGCCGGGCTACGAATCGTGGTCACGAACCGTTACGCCCAGGCCGGGCTATCCGCAGACCTTGTCGGCGCGCCTGCGCTCGCTCGAAGAAATCGAGCGCGAGTCGGTCGCACTCGAGCGCAAGACGGCGGCCGGCCAGTTAATGCGCCTGGTCGAGCCCGGCACCTTTACCATGGGGTCATCGCGCAGCGAGCAGGGACGGCGGGCAAACGAGGTCATTGTCCCGGTCAAGCTGACGAAACCGTTCCTGATCGGCGTGAAGGAAGTGACCAACCGGGAATTCGCGCAGTTCCGCGAGAATCACGATTCGGGCGCCGATATTCATCCGTCGATGGCAGGCGACAACAACCCGGTGGCCAGCGTCACCTGGGCAGACGCCGCGCAGTACTGCAACTGGCTCAGCGCTCGCGAAGGCCTGACGCCGGTCTACAAGGAGGAGTTCGGCGAGTGGGTTGCCATCCGGCCGTTCCCGGACGGGTACCGCCTGCCGACCGAGGCGGAGTGGGCGTGGGCCATTCGTTACCAGGGAGGCAACGGTGCCCTGAAATTTTCGTGGGGGAAGGACTGGCCGCCCCGGCGCGACGCCGGCAACTACGCCGACAAGTCCGCGGCGGATCTCGTGCCAACAATCATTCCCGGCTATGACGACGGCTTTGCATCCACCGCGGAAGGCGGCAAATTTCCCGCCAACGCTATCGGGATCTTCGACGGCGCCGGAAATGTGGCCGAATGGGTGAACGACTTTTACACGGTACCGGCCCCTGGCGTTACCTCACCGCTGGTCGACCCGTTGGGGCCGGGGCGCGGACAGTCTTACGTGATCAGAGGCTCCAGCTGGCGGCATGCGTCGCCGACCGAGTTGCGCCTGTCTTTCCGGGACTACGGCGACGATCCACGCCCGGACGTCGGCTTTCGCGTGGCACGCAATGCCGACTGAATTTCATGCGACAATTGTGCCCTGCCGCGGTCAAAGAACGACGTAAGGATCTGAACTGATGATGCACGGCTATCTTTTGATTTTCTTGCTGCTAGTCGCGAGTGCAAATGCCTCGGCCCAGGACAGCACTGCGGCTGACGAACCTGAAGCCACGGCTACAGAGGAGACGGCGGAAGAAACGACCGATGCACAGGAAGACGATCTCGACCTCGACGAAGAGAGCTACCTGGATGCGGAGGAAGAGGATTTCGTGCCGACCGAAGACATACCCGCCGACCAGGCGATACCGTTCCCGACCGACATCTAGACCCGACCTGTTTTCAAACCTGACGTTGCTGATCTATGAAGAAGAAAAACATTCCTGTTGAGTTCGTGATCCAGATGTTTGCGCTGATCATCGCGATCATCGTCGTGCACGCATTCTATGTGTCGGTCGTGCGGCCGAATGCGGCGCAGATCATCGAGGAACAGAATGCGGCGGCAGCTGCCGACCCGAACTATGTGAGAGAGCGTCGTGTCGCCGTGCTTATCAAGGACCTTGAACAGGAAGCCTGTTTCATTCTGATGTTCTGGGCGCTCGCTATCATGGGATACAAGGCGGTGAAGATCACGCGCGAACGCCGACTGCTCGACGTCGACCTCGTTCCTGTCGCGGAAGGAATGCGAATATTGCCCGAAGATACGCGCGAATTCGCCCGCCAGGTGCAACAGTTGCCGGACGAGGAGCAACAAATGCTGCTGCCGCGCGCCTTGTTGAACGCGCTCCGGCGCTTCAATTCGACGCACAACATCCAGGATGTCTCGAGCAGCACGAATACAATCTGCGAATCCGAGGCTGAGCGACTCGAATCGGAACTATCGATGATCCGCTATATCTCCTGGGCGATTCCGTCGATCGGCTTCATCGGCACCGTGCGCGGCATCGGTGAGGCGCTCGCGCAGGCGGATAAGGCCGTACAGGGCGACATCGCGGGCGTTACCCAGAGCCTGGGCGTCGCTTTCAACTCGACTTTCATAGCGCTGCTGATCAGCATTTTCCTGATGTTCCTGGTATATCAGCTGCAGCTTTTACAGGAGCGCCTCGTGTTCGACACGCAGGCGTATTGCGACGACAAGCTGATCCGCCACATGAGAGCGGACTAATCGCCGCAGGGAGCGACGGGTGTCCTTGCTTGCAGCGCATATCAACGATGCCGGGATCTCGGTACTCAGCGCCGAGCGCCTCCTCTACAGGGAACCCGGGTTTGCGCTTCTCGACGACGACGAGCTCACGACGGGCTCGAAGGCGTTCCAGAACGCGCGCATAAAACCGAGAAGAATCCAGAATCGCTTCTGGTCCGATCTGACGACCAGCGCGCTGCCCGATCGATGGTTTCAGCACCTGAGTGCGGCGGATCTGGCCAGCCGGCAGCTCGAACAGATCTGGCACGGGGTCGCCGCATCCGGCGACCGGCTGGTCGTCGCCGTGCCGGCCTACATGACGGGCGAGAATCTCGGCCTGTTTCTCGGGATTGCAAACGAGCTCAACGTACCGGTTGTCGGCCTGGTCGATGCTGCCGTCGCGGCGACACGCCGCGAATACCAGGGGGCGGTGCCCGTTCACGTGGACCTGAGCCTGCACGTAACAACGCTGTCGCGGCTCCGGCAGAACGGCCAGGTACAGCTCGATCGCAGCGAAGTAATCAAGAACAGCGGCGTGATGACGCTGTATGACGCCTGGATACGCGTTATCTCGGATGCCTTCGTGAAGCAGTCGCGGTTCGACCCGCTCCATACGGCGGATACCGAGCAGCTGTTGCTCGATCGTCTCGGTGAATGGCTGGCAATCGCGTCAGCAAACGAGAAAGTGGCGCTCGAGATTGAATACCGGGGCATCGCGCACAGCGCAGAAGTCGAGTCCCTGCACCTGATCTCGGCGGCCGCTCCGGTATACCAGCGTATCGCGAGCCAGTTGCGGGCTATTTACCGGGCCGAGGAAACGCCCGCGATTCAGCTGAGCGATCGGGCTGCGCGCATGCCGGGCCTTGCAGAGATGCTTGCCGCGCGCGTCGGCGGCGAAATATTCCTGCTGGAATCGGGCGCCACTGCGCGGGGATTGTTGAATCGCTGTCGCGATATGCAGCGAGGCGATGGCGGTGTGACGCTGATCAGGCAGCTGCCGTGGGATCAGTCGCCCGTAAAGATCGAGCGGGATGAAGCGCCGGTGGCGGCCGGACAGCCGACCCACCTGCTTTTCGAGAATACGGCCTATGCGATCGACAGCCGCGCGCTGTTGATGGGGTCGCAACCCGCAGCCGGCGAACGCTGGATCGATCTGAGGGGCGACATGCCGGGCGTATCGCGCCGGCACTGCTCGATCGAACGCAAGAACGGGCAGTGCATCGTCCAGGACTATAGTCGATACGGCACGTTTCTAAACGGCCACAAGATCGACGGATCCGCTGTCTTGCAGGTCGGGGACCTGGTACGGCTGGGCAGCCCCGGCTACGAGTTTCGACTGATCATGACGGAGCCCGACGATGGCTCGTAAGCGGCGGCCATTCGAGGTTTTCAGCATGTCGTTTCTCGACTGCATGAGCTGCGGTTTCGGCGCCGTGATCCTGTTCTTCATGATCATCAACGCGCAGGTAAAGGAGTCGACCGATGAGGACCCGACCGAGTTGATGGCCGAGACGAAACGCCTGGAGGTCGAGATACTCGACGGCCGCAAGAATCTCGTCCTCGCCAAGAATACGATCGAGACGCTGGAGGATGAGAATCAGACTGCGGAAGGCAAGATTGCCCAGATTATTGCACTGATAAAGGAATTGCGCGAAGAGCTCGCCGAGTACGACGACGAAACACTCGCTAAGATCGAACGTATCGAAAAGCTGCAAAGCGACATCAAGTCACTCGAGGAAGAAGTGAAACGCCTGCTCGCGTTGAAAGCCGAACAAGAAAACCAAGGCGCGAGAATTCGGGAATTCAGAGGCGAAGGCGACCGCCAGTACCTGACCGGCCTCAAGCTCGGTGGCGACCGCACGCTCATACTCGTTGACCGCTCTGCGAGCATGCTGGACGACACGATCGTCAATATCATCCGTCGCCGAAATATGTCGGAGCAGGACAAGCTGCGTGCCGTCAAGTGGCGCCAGGTCGTAGCCAGTGTCGATTGGCTCACGTCGCAATTCAAGCCGGGCAGCAAGTTCCAGATCTACATGTTCAACAACGAAGTCAAGCCGGTGATCAAGGGCAGTGACGGCACCTGGCTCGAGGCAGATGACGCGACCGTGCTGGACGAAGCCATACGAGTATTGCGGCGCACAGCCCCGGAGAACGGCACGAACCTGCGTGCCGCTTACGAGGTTGCCGCCAAGCTTACGCCGCGGCCGGACAATATCATCCTTCTTGTCGACGGTCTTCCGACGATGATGGAGTCCACCACCAACCGCAGGATGGTCACCGGGCGTGATCGCATGAGCATGCATGGACGCTCGATCCGCGAACTGCCGAGTGGCATCCCCGTCAATATATTGTTGTTCCCGATGGAGGGCGATTACGATGCCGCCATCGCGTACTGGACGCTGGCCTACGGGAGTGGCGGATCATTCATGGCCGTCAGCCGCGATTGGCCGTAGCACGTTGGAGCGCGCATGAGTAAACGACGTCGCAACGTTGATGCATTCAGTCTTTCCTTCCTCGACTGCATCTGCTGTGGGTTCGGCGCGATCATATTGCTGCTCGTGTTGTCGAAGATCTACGAGCCGATGATCATCGAGAAGACCCAGGATGACCTCGAGTCCCTGATCGCATTGCTGCAGCAGGAACTCTTCGACATTCGCGGCGAGACGGCAGTATTGAATCGTGAACTCAAGGATGTGCGTGAGCAGACGTCCGATACCAAGATCCAGCTTGCTCGATTGCAGCAGGAACTCAGCACGGTAAAAGGCCAGTACGAAGCGTCGCAGGAAGACTCGGATTCGACGATCGACGAAGGAGCACTGGCCTCGGCGAAACAGCGCCTGACGGAAGAGATGCGCCGTCTGCAGCCATATTACAAGCGCGCCGATGACGATGCTGTCGCGGGCATCCCGGTTGATAGTGAGTACATCATCTTCATCATCGACACGTCCGGCAGCATGCAGCAGTACAACTGGGACCGGGTGCAACAGAAACTGGACGAGACGCTGGACGTCTATCCGCAGGTCAAGGGCCTGCAGATCATGAATGACAACGGCAACTACATGTTTTCGCAGTATGCGGGCAAGTGGATTCCCGACACACCGGGCCGCCGCGAAGCGATCAAGAACACGATGCGCCTGTGGCGTCCGTTCAGCGACAGTAACCCGGTCGACGGCATCATTTATGCCATCAGCACCTACTGGTCGCCGGAAAAGAAGATCAGCATCTACGTCTTCGGCGACGAATTCAGCGGTCGCTCGGTCGAAAACGTGGTGCGTCAGGTCGACGCCGTAAACCGCGCCGACGCGGAAGGCAACCGGATGGTCCGGATCCACGCGGTCGGTTTTCCGTTCCTGTTCCGTGGCGGGGGCAATATCCCGCCGACCGCCCACAAGTTCTCACAGCTCATGCGCGTGCTGTGCGAGCGCAATGGCGGTACTTTCGTCGCCCTGACTCATTGGGATCGCTGACCCGCGGCCAACGCACTTTTCGCCACATTTGATCGCCGGTTTTCCACGAGGGAGTCCCGCCGGCAACGCTTTTGCGCCTTGTAATCATCCTGTCGACGGTCACGCGGGTGGCCTCATTACACGGAGGAGATTTCAATGCGTAAAACGATTTCAACGATCACAGCTGTCAGCCTCATCACCCTGGTGCCATTCGCGGCACAGGCGGCGGCATCGAAACAGGAAAGTATCGGCGTCGGGACCGGTGCAATTGTCGGTGCGGCCGCCGGGGGCCCGGTAGGGTTCATCGTCGGTGCAGCGGTCGGTGCATACCTCGGCGATAGCATGTACCAGAAGAACGGTCAAATCGAGACGCTTAGCGCGGAACTCGAGGCCTCAAGGTCCGAGGTTGTGCGGCTGGAGGAGGATTTCGGCAGGATGGATCGGAATCTCGATGCGCTGAGCGCCGAACTGCAGCGCATGCAGCGCCATTCAACCCAGGAGATTGTCAGCTTGCTGGAAGCCGGTATCGTCATGGACCTGCTTTTTCGAACGGACGAAGCGGTGCTTGCCGATACCACCGGAATCCGGCTGCACCGGCTTGCGACGACGCTCGCTGCAATGCCGGGCATCCAGGTGCGGCTCGATGGCTTTGCCGACGAACGTGGCGACGAGTCCTATAACCAGAAGCTTTCCGAGCAGCGCGTCGACTTTATTCGCGACCAGCTCATAGCGGCCGGCGTGGACGCTTCGCGAATCACAGCCTCGGCACACGGCGAGTCGCCTGCGCAGGACGATACCATCGACAGCTACGCCCTCGAACGGCGTGTAAGCCTGACTCTTTACACGGATGGCGCGACGACAGTGGCCGCCAACCCCGAGTAAAGTCAGGGGCGAAAATCCATACATGCGTGTCTATCCGCTTTCGAGCACCACTTAATCCCCCAGGCGACACAGCTCTTTGCAGAGGCAACGCACTCCTTAGTCCCCGACTCATCTCGAGTCACTGCTTTGCCGGCCCTCCGGGGCCGGTTTTTTTGTCTCCGCGCTTCTCCAAGTACTGCGTCTTGGTTACCCTACCGGCGCGCAACGCGGGATTGATTTATAGTGGCAGGATGAGCAACGAACTGGCCGACAAACGCTGCAGGCCCTGCGAAGGTGGGGTAGAACCGCTGCTGCCGGAGCAGGTCGCAGAACTCATGAGGGGGCTGCACAGTGACTGGGTGCAGAGCGACGATGGCCTGGAAATTTCCCGGTGCTTTTCGTTTCCTGCGTACAGTCGCACGATCGCATTCGCCAATGCCGTCGCCTGGATCGCCATTGTCGAGGGCCATCACCCGGTCCTGACCGTCAGTTACGGCGATTGTGTCGTCAGCTACACGACGCACGCCATCGGCGGGCTGTCCGACAACGACTTTATCTGTGCGGCCAAAATCGATCGGCTCGCTGCCGGCGCCGAATGATCGGCATCGAGGCTATCGAGGCTGCGGCCGCGCGTCTCGAGGGCGTCGCGGTACGAACTCCTCTCATACGTAACGATGAACTGGACCGTATCGCCGACGGACGCGTCCTGGTAAAGACCGAGAACCTGCAGGCTATCGGCTCCTTCAAGATTCGCGGCGCGTATAACCTGATGAGTCAGCTGTCCGGCGAGGAGGCCGCGCGCGGTGTCGTGGCATTTTCTTCCGGCAACCATGCGCAAGGCGTCGCGATGGCGGGCCGGCTGCTCGGCATCCACGCCGCCATAGTCATGCCGGAGGACGCGCCGCGGGCAAAAATCGAAAACACGCGGCGCCTCGGCGGCGAGGTAATCACCTACGACCGATATACGGGCGACCGCGAGGCGATAGCCCGCGAGATCGCTGAGGAACGTGGCGCCTCGCTGGTGCCGTCTTACGATCACGAACACATCATCGCGGGGCAGGGTACCGTCGGCCTCGAGATCGCCGAGCAAGCCCTCGAGATGCGGCTGCCTCCCGACCAGGTGCTGATCAATTGCGGTGGGGGCGGCCTCTCGGCTGGCAGTGGGGTCGCCCTGAAAGCCCGGCTGCAAGGCGTATCCGTGCGCACCGTAGAGCCTGACGAGTTCGACGATACGGCTCGTTCGATTGCAGCCGGCGAGCGGTTGCGCATCGCGGCCGGCTCGCGTTCGATCTGTGATTCTTTGCTTGCCGAGTCACCGGGGCGACTGCCTTTCGCAATTCACCGGCGATTTTTCGATGCAGGACTCACCGTGAGCGATCGTGAGGTCCGCGAAGCCATGCGCTTCGCATTTCAAAACCTCAAGATGGTCGTCGAGCCAGGCGGTGCCGTGTCACTTGCCGCCGTGCTCAGCGGCAAGATCGAGACCGCCGGCAAGACTACGGCTATAGTAATCAGCGGCGGCAACGTCGACATGGAGCAGTTCGCGGCAATACAGCAATCTGCAGACTGAGACTCAACGTACCGAGGCTGCGGCCGACATCACGTTCCTGCGCATGCCGGTGATCTCCAGCCCACGCTGCCTGCGTCGCTGCCAGCCGTCCAGCCAGGTAACGATTCGCTCTATTTGCTCGACGTCCGGGCGGACTCTGGACGGCTGCATCTCGTGAACACCTATCCCTTCTTCGGCGGCATATACGAAGTTCTGACTGTCCCGCAGTACCGCAATGATCGGGATACCCAGCGAGTCGAGGAAGCGCATCAGCTTCGCGAGGCTCTTGGTGTTCTTGCGTGTGCGGTTCGCAATGACGGCGAGTTTCTGCTCATTGCGATTTACTTTCGCGACCAGCAACAAGTCGGCGATGATCCTCGAGGCTGCATGCGTATCCATCATGGAAGGCAGTACAGGCACCAGGATAGACGAAGAATCCCGCGTCAGTTCGCGCAAATCGTCATGGTTGATGCCGGCCGCCGAGTCGATGAGAAGCGTGTCGGTCTCTTCCGGCACGCGTAACTGCCAGCTGCGCGTGGCATGCATGGATCGTTTGAACGCGGCAATTCCGTGAATTCCCGGTCTGTCACCGGGTCGGCGGCCGAGCCAGGCCATTGCTGAACCCTGCGGATCGAAGTCCATGATCGCCGGGGTCGCGCCGCGCGTCGCGTAACAGGCTGCGATATTGGTGACCAGAGTCGACTTTCCGCAACCGCCTTTGGGGTTGAGAATGACTATCCGGTTCAGATTGTCGCGTCGCGGCGTTCTTAACATAGCCCGGTCACCCGGCTCCAATACCGTATAAATGTCGCTCAGACCGAGTTGGCTGTCCTTGCGCCGGTTCACATAATACCCGAGCCCCGCCGGAACAGGAACGCTGCCGCAGGCTGCTTTCAGGACCGGGGCGGGTAGGTGTCATGGCAGGGCAGCGCGTCGCCGCTGCAGGACCACTCCGCGCGCGAGCCGGAGAATATCCTTGCCTGCGGGGCGATGCCGGGTTCGTGATCCAGCGAGCCGGCCGGTACGACGGCGATACCTTCGTCGTAAACCCGCGGCAGTGGGCCGCCGCAAACGGAGCAAAAGACCGAGGTGAAGCGCTCGGCTTCCGGTAGTTTGTACCGGCGCGTCAGGGACTCACCTGCGGTCCAGGTAATCGATTTCAGCCGCAGGATGATATTGCTGGCGTGAGCGCTGCCACTCGCCTTGCGGCATCGCTCGCAATGACAGTGATAAAAACGCCGCGCGTCGCCCTGCAGCTCGTAGGCCACCGAACCGCAGAGACAGCTGCCCGATAATGTGATATCCCCCATGATCCTCTCCCGCCGGGAGTTTTGACGACGGCAGGATAGCAGGCCCGGGATTCTTCGACTTACTTTAGATGCGAACTCTTGAAATGCCGGGCTTCCCGCAGCCAGCGGCAGGTCTTGCAGTAGCAGGTCTTCTTGTGACGATGCGAGGCTCTCAGGTACTCGGTTGCCGCCTCGAGCGCGTCCGTGAGCTCTTCGACAGTCGCCTCCTCCAGCGAGCGCGTGCGGTTCTGGTCCAGCCAGCGGCATGCGGTGCCGAACTGGCAACCGGCGCACTCCCTGATAAAGGCGTTGTAGCGACCGCCAAACCGGCAGTTCGTGAAATCGACCTCTCGTTCGAAGATCCAGCGCGGATATTCCAGGAGGTCAGAGATATAGCCCGTTATCGTGCGGGTCTTGTTAGTCTGCGTAGCCATGGATCGACTCCAAGCCTGACCGCTCAGGCTAGCAAGCGTAGCTGGACGGTTTTATGGGGGAATCTACGTATCGAAGCCCGTAACCACGGTTCGGCGCGGGGTTCAGAACATCTCGCTGGGACCGGGCTGTTCGCCCTCCGGCTTGCTGCGGCTCTTGATAAAGTCGCCGGTAATCATCTTGTCGTACGACATGCCGGGTCCGACCATCGGGTAGACCCCGGCTTCGGGATCGATGATCACCTCCAGGAAGGCCGGGCCGCGGAAACTCATGAAATCGGCAACAACGGTCTCGATATCTTCTTTCCTGTCGAGTTTTTTCGCGTACTGGAAGCCATCCGCTTCGGCAGCCTTGACGAAATCCTTGCTGTGAAGGGACTTGTCGCTGGCAGCAAGCCGGCTGTCGTAATAGAGCTTCTGCCACTGGCGCACCATGCCGTCGCCGTAGTTGTTCAGCACCACGACCTTGATCGGCAGCTTGTACGTCGTGGCGGTCTCGAGTTCGCCCAGGTTCATGCGCATGCTGCCGTCGCCGTCGATATCGATGACGACGCGGTCCGGCTGGGCGAATTGCGCGCCTATGGCTGCAGGAAGGCCGAAGCCCATCGTGCCCATGCTGCCGGAGGTTAGCCATAGCCGCGGTTCGCGATAATCGAAGTATTGCGCGGCCCACATCTGGTGCTGACCGACACCGGTCGAGATTATCGCTTCGCCCTTGGCGTGCTTGTTGATCTCCTCGATTACCGCGTAGGGCTGTATCAGCTCGCTGTCGCGATCGTAGTTCAGGCAGTGCTCTTTCTTGAGGTGGGCGATCTCCTCATGCCACACATCGAAGGACTTGCTGAAGCCGATACGGCGCCCGTAGGCCAGCAACTCGGTCAGGTCGCGGTCGAGCAGGCCGACATGGTGCCAGTTGACCCTCTTTACCTTGCCGATCTCGGCGCTATCGACGTCGAAGTGAGCAATGTTCTTCGCGTTCGGCGCGAACCGGCCAGGGTCACCCGCCACACGGTCGTCGAAACGAGCACCGACGGCGATCAGGAAATCACAGTCCTCGACAGCGTAGTTGGCGGAGGCGATTCCGTGCATTCCGAGCATGTGCAAGGCCAGCGGATGCCTGGTATCGCTGGCGCCGAGCGCCATTAGTGTCGTCGTCACCGGAATGCCGTATTCCGAGGCGAGCCGCCGCATGGACTTGGCCGCGTTGGCGTTGATCACTCCACCGCCGGCATAGATCAGCGGCCGTTCCGATTCCGCGAGCATCTCGAAAAAGCGTTCGCAGGATTCATCGGTCAGCCGGTTCTCGGTGACGGCCTGCAGTCGACGGCGATATCCCGGCAGCGGTAACGTACCGCTGCCCATGAATGCACCCTGCCAGTTCTGGACGTCTTTCGGTATATCGATGACGACGGGCCCCGGGCGCCCGGTACGCGCCAGCTCGAATGCGCTGCGGATCGTTGCTTCGAGGCGCTCCGGGTCGGTGACCAGGAACACGTGTTTGGCCACCGCACCCATGATTGCGGACACGGGCGCCTCCTGGAAGGCATCCGTACCAACCGCGCTCCTTGGTACCTGGCCACAGATGACGACGACGGGCACGGAGTCGGCCATGCAGTCCCGCACGGGGGTTACGGTATTGGTGGCGCCCGGGCCGGACGTGACCATCACGACGCCGACTTTGCCGCTGGCCCGGGCGTAGCCGGACGCCATGAATCCGGCGCCCTGTTCATTGGCCGGAACGATGAGCGGCATTGGCGAGCGGCCGCCCTCATCACCATGCAGTTTGTTGTAGCGAAATACTGCGTCGTAGGTCGGCAGTATCGCGCCGCCGCTGTAGCCGAAGATCGTATCCACGCCTTCGTCCGCAAGCACCTGCACCACGATATCGGCGCCGCTCATGATTCTTCCCGCCAGTGGATGACTGCTCGTGCGCTCTGCGCTGGCCTGTTCGCTCACCGTTTTGCCGCCGCTCTTTGATCTACAGGTTCGCATCGAGTGTTTACTAATTTTTATTGCATTGCAATACTCGCTGTATTGCGCTCCCGGCCGGCTGTGCGGTGGGCAATGTAGTTTCAAACGATTCTTATTTGCAGGGAAAACGAAGTGATGCGACACGCGATATCCGTACTGTTGGAGAACGAGGTCGGCGCACTTACGCGCATGACGGGCATGTTCTCGAGCAGGGGCTACAACATCGAGTCCCTGAATGTTGCGCCAACCAATGACGCCACCGTGTCCCGCGTGACGCTCGTGGTGTCCGGCTCCGACGCCGCTATTGCGCAGCTGAACGCGCAGCTCGCGAAGCTCGTCGACGTCGTCAACATTCATGACATGACCCTAGGCGAGCATTTCGAACGCGAACTGGCGAT
>JBFEXY010000002.1:0-28686 GCA_041562415.1 Woeseiaceae bacterium | reverse complement strand
GTATGTGGATTGCCATACTGACCCTGACAGTCATCGCGCTGATCGCCGGCCTCGGCCTGGGGTTCGCTGCCCGCAAGCTGCCGTCCAACAGTTCGGAACTCGTAGAGCGCGTCAATGACCTCCTGCCGCAGACCCAGTGCGCGCAGTGCGGGTATCCCGGATGCCGGCCGTATGCTGCGGCAATCGTCGAAGCCGGGGAAGCGATCAATTTATGTCCGCCGGGCGGGACCGACACCGTGCGGCGCCTTGCCGACCTGCTCGGGCGGGATACGATTCCCCAACTCGCGACGGGAGCGGCGGCGCCTGCCGTCGCCGTCATCGACGAATCCCTCTGTATTGGCTGCACCTACTGCCGCGCGGCGTGCCCGGTCGACGCCATCGTCGGGACTCACCAGCTAATGCATACCGTCATCGAACAGGAGTGCACGGGCTGCGAGCTGTGCCTGGCGCCCTGCCCCGTAGACTGTATTTCGATGCGTGCGTCGTAGTGCCGGCCCCCGCTGCCACATACGATCTCGGTAAACTGCACGGCGGTCTGCGCCTCGCGGCTCGCAAGTCGCAGTCTACCAGCCTGCCGATACAGTCACCGCCGTTGCCCGAACAGCTGATACTGCCTATCGATCAGCACGTTGGCGATCCGGCACAGCCGCTCGTCGGTATAGGAGAGCGTGTTCTCAAGGGCCAGCTGCTCGCTGAGTCTCCGGGAACCCTCGGTGCCCCGATACACGCCTCTTCATCCGGCAAGGTCATTGCCATCGAACCGTGGCCCGTAGCGCGACGCCACGGCGAAGCGGCGCCTTGCATCGTCATCGAATGCGACGGTGACGACCGGGCCGTGGAATCGTGGGAAGAACCAATACCGTATGCGCAGCTCCCTGCGGACGCGGTGCTGCGGAAGATTCTGCAAGGCGGCATCGTCGGTCTCGGCGGCGCGGTCTACCCGACCGCACAGAAACTCATGCAAGCGGTTTCATCCAGTCTCGATTACCTCATCCTCAACGGCGCCGAATGCGAGCCCTACATCAGCTGCGATGACATGCTTATGCGCGAACGTGCTTCGGCCGTCGTTAGCGGCGCGCAGATCCTCTTGCATGCTCTGGAGCTCGGCCGCGCCTTTATCGTTGTCGAGAGTGACAAGCCGGAAGCAATCCGGCAGCTCGAGGCCGCGATGACCGCCGCGGGCGACGAGCGGCTGTCGCTCAAGCAAATTCCGACCATCTACCCGTCGGGCGGCGAGGACCAACTGGTGCAGCTCGTGACCGACCGGGAAGTGCCTAGCGGCGGACTGCCCACAGATATTGGCTGCCTGGTGCAGAACGTCGGCACTGCCGCCGCCATTCACGACTGGCTCGACAGTCACGAACCGCTGATCTCCCGGATCACGACGATAACCGGGGACGGTATCGCGAACCCGATGAACGTCAGGGCGCGTATCGGCACGCCGATCTCCGAACTCGCGAAATTCGCGGGTGGCTATACCGAGAACGCGAAACACCTGGTGATCGGCGGTCCGATGACCGGCAAGTCTGTCAGTACCGACAGGGTCCCGCTCGTGAAAGCGACAAACTGCGTACTCGTGATATCGAAGCCGCCAGGCGTCGCTCCGGAACTGCCGTGCATCCGCTGCGGCGATTGCGCAACCGTGTGCCCGGTGCAGCTGCTGCCGCAACAGATCTTCTGGTACGCCTGCGCGGACGATGAGAAGCAGCTGCGCGAGTACGGGCTCACCGACTGCATCGAGTGCGGATGCTGCGACCTCGTGTGCCCGAGTCATATCCCGCTCACATACGACTTCCGTATGGCGAAGGCTCGAATCCGGGAACTCGAGGATGAGAAAGCCCGCGCGGAGCGGGCCCGGCGCAGGTTCGAAGCGCGCAACGAGCGCCTGCAGCGCGAGAAGCATGAGCGTGAAACCGAACTTGCGCGGCAGAAAGAACAGGCCAGGAAGGCAGGCCCCGATGCCATTGCGGAAATCATGAAGCGCAAGCAACGGGACGACGGGGACTGAGCGTGGAATTCGAGCGCCGCGAAGCGCCGCATATGGCGCCGACTGCCGATGTTGCAAGGATAATGCAGCAGGTATTGCTCGCGCTCGTCCCCGCAGCCCTTGCGCATGTCTGGTTTTTCGGCCCTGGCCTGATCTTCAACCTCCTCGTCGCCACAGCAGCATGCGTCGGCGGCGAAGCGCTGATGATGCAGCTGCGCGGCCGGCCTGCCGTGCGCGCCCTGTCCGATTACAGCGCGCTGGTGACGGCAGCGTTGCTGGCCTTCGCCCTGCCGTCGCTGACGCCATGGTGGGTAACGGCCACCGGCGCACTGTTCGGCATCATCGTCGCCAAGCACCTTTACGGCGGCATCGGCTTCAACATCTTCAACCCGGCGATGGCCGGCTACGTCGTCGTGCTCGTCGCTTTTCCCATGCACCTTAACCTCTGGGTCGCACCGCGCATGGGCGACATCGACTACCAGTTCCTTTCGATTCTGCAGACGCTGACATACACGCTGACCGGGAATCTTCCGGAGGGGCTGACCTACGATGAGATCAGCCGGGCCACGCCGCTCGACACCATGAAGTCCGGCCTGAATGACATGCGCACGACGGTGGAGATCCGTGCCTTGCCCATGATGGGCGACTTCGGCGGCGTCGGCTGGGAATGGATCGGCAATTTCGTTGCCATCGGCGGCTTCTGGCTGATGATCCGAAGGGTAATACGCTGGCACATCCCGGTCGGCGTAGGCGCGGGCCTTCTGATTCCCGCCGGTATCATGTGGCTTATCAGTCCGGGAACCGAACCGAGCCCGGGCTTCCACATGTTCAGCGGCGCGGCGCTGCTGTGCGCGTTCTTCATTGCTACAGACCCGGTCTCTGCCGCCACCAGCCCGAGGGGCAGGCTCATCTATGGCGCCGGTATCGGCTTTCTGATCTACGCAATCCGGACCTGGGGTGCGGATGTCGACGGCGTCGCTTTCGCTGTACTTCTCATGAATATGGCGGTGCCGGTGATCGACCGCGTTACCAGGCCGCGTATTGTCGGGCACGGCAGGGACGCGAGGGCGCCATGACGCCGAGCGTCACAAAACGCGGCATTACGCTTGCGGTCATCGCCGCGATTTGCGCAACGCTGGTAGCAGCCACCTACCAGGTGACCGCGTCACGCATCGCCGCGAACCAGCTGGCCTGGCTGGAGAAAAGCCTCGAACCCGCCCTCGGGGGCGTGGATTACGACGGCAGCATCGCCGCAGCAAGACTCGTTCTCGACCCGCCTCACAGCCTGCCCGGCAACGATGCCGCGATAATCTACCGCGCATATTCCGGCGGTGCCCCGGTTGCCGCGCTGTTCGCCGTCACGGCGAGAGGCGGGTACGCGGGACCGATTCGTGTCCTGGTCGGGATAGACGTGGCCGGCACGATCACGGGCCTGCGTATCCTGGAACACCGCGAGACGCCCGGGCTCGGCGACGGCATCGAGACATCTCGCTCGGACTGGGCCTACCAGTTCGACGGGCGTTCGCTCGGCGACCCGCCGGCCGAGGGCTGGCAACTGCAGGTCGACGGCGGCGAATTCGACCAGCTCACGGGCGCATCGGTGACGCCGCGCGCCGTCATAAAGGCAGTCCGCGAGACGTTGATATACTTTGACGCTCACCGCGAGGAGATTTTTAGCATGCCGGCAACGGTGGAGGCACCATGACTTCGGGTCATGTCATCGATCGCCTGCAAACCGGGCTGTGGCGGGAAAACCCGGGCCTGGTGCAGCTGCTGGGCCTGTGCCCGCTGCTTGCCGTCACTTCGACGTTCATAAACGGGCTGGGACTCGGTATCGCAACGCTCGTCGTGCTTACCTGTTCCAACGTGCTCGTGTCGGCCACGCGCCGCTGGATCCTGGCCGAGATCCGGGTACCGATCTACGTGCTGATCATTGCGAGCCTCGTCACCTGCACGGAACTGATTTTCAAAGCCTGGTTCCCCGCGCTCGACCGTTCGCTGGGTATCTTCATTCCACTGATCGTCACCAACTGTGCGATCGTCGCGCGCGCTGAGGTGTTCGCTTCCCGCAACGGCATCGTCGCAAGCCTCTTCGATGGTGTCGGGATGGGCGCGGGTTTCGCGCTGCTGCTGATGGCCATCGGATTCTTCCGCGAACTTGTCGGCAAGGGATCGCTGTTCGCCGATTTTCACATGCTCGCTGGCGGCGAAACTCTGAAGGGGTTCGTTATCGTCGACGGCGGCTGGCTGCTTGCCGTGCTTCCTCCGGGGGCTTTCTTCAGCCTCGCCCTCGCCGTCGCGCTGAAGAACTACCTGGACGGGAAGCGGGACACCGCGCGCGATACGTGAACAAGGAGAAGCGCACAGCCATATACAGCCGCCTGCGCGAGCTGAATCCGCAGCCGACGACGGAACTCGAGTACGACACACCGTTCGAGTTGCTTGTCGCAGTGATTCTATCGGCGCAGGCAACCGACGTGGGCGTAAACAAGGCAACGGCGAAGCTGTATAGAGTTGCCAATACACCGCAGGCCATCCTCGGCCTGGGCGTCGCAGACCTGAAGTCCTACATTCGAACGATCGGGCTCTTCAACAGCAAGGCCGAGAACATCATCAAGACCTGCCGAATTCTCGTGGAGGAGCACGATGGCGAAGTTCCACGAACGCGCGAGGAACTGGAACGGCTGCCCGGCGTCGGCCGCAAGACGGCGAACGTCATCCTGAATACGGCCTTCGGGGAGCCGACGATAGCCGTCGACACGCACATCTTTCGCGTCGCCAATAGAACCGGGCTCGCAAAAGGCAAGACCCCGCTCGAAGTCGAGAAGCGTCTCGTCAAACTGACGCCCGAGGAATTCATGAAGGATGCACATCACTGGCTGATCCTTCACGGCCGCTATGTCTGCAAGGCACGCAAGCCCGAGTGCTGGCGCTGCCCAATCGTCGAATGGTGCGAGTATCGCAGGAAGGAGCTCGAATGATATTCGGCCAGGACCGGAATGAACTCAGGAAGATGTACGCGGAAGCCTGGAAGAAACAGCTGGCCGGTCAGCCGATGTCACCGCTGGAGCTGCAGATCGCCGCCGTAGTCGCGCAGCACCCGGAGTATCACGATGCCGTCACTGGCGGGGACCTCGACAGGGATTACACGCCCGAGGGCGGCCGGACAAACCCGTTTTTGCACATGGGGCTGCATCTCGGCATCCGCGAGCAGGTGGCGACGGACAGGCCGGCCGGCATTGCGAAGATTTACGAGGCGCTCGCGGCGCGTGACGGTGATCCACATGCGGCGGAACACCGTATTATCGAGTGTCTGGCCGAGACACTCTGGGAAGCGCAGAGCGCGAATCGCGCCCCCGACGAAGCCCTTTATCTCGAACGCCTGCGGCGCCTGTAATAAAAACGGCGCCGGGCTGGTCTGTTGTCGTAATCGAGCAGGTACAAGCATGAGTCAGAGCCATTCACAATATCCCGTCAACGGCGCCGGTCTCGGCCTGCGCCGGCCGATCGCCGACAAGCTGATGGCGGATCCGCCCTCGGATGTCGATTTCATGGAGGTCGCGCCCGAGAACTGGATACACGTGGGCGGCGCGCTCGGCAGGAAGTTCCGCTGGTTCACGGAGCGCTACCCCTTCGTCATTCACGGCCTGTCGCTGTCCATTGGCGGCCCTGCGCCGCTCGATGAACAGCTTGTACGCGATATCAAGACGTTCATGGCCGAGCACGACATTCGCATGTACTCGGAGCACCTGAGCTACTGCGGCGACGACGGCCAACTCTACGATCTGATGCCGATTCCGTTTACGGAAGAGGCCGTCAGCTATGTTGCCGACCGTGTGCGCCGTGTGCAGGATATCCTCGAGCAGCGTATCGCCCTGGAGAACGTCTCATATTACGCGCCCACCGATACGTCGCTGTCCGAAGCCAGTTTCGTCAATGCGGTGCTCGAGGAAGCCGACTGCGACCTGATGCTCGACATAAACAACATAGTCGTCAACAGCATCAACCATTGTTACGACCCGCATGAGTTCATGCTGCAAATGCCGGCCGAGAGGATTCGCTATTTCCACATTGCCGGGCACTACGTCGAGGCCGAGGACCTGCGCGTCGATACGCACGGCGCCGCTGTCGACGACCAGGCCTGGCAGCTGCTCGCCGACGCCTACGCGCATTTCGGTCCGGTGCCTACCCTGCTGGAGCGCGACTTCAACTTCCCGCCGATGGAGGAACTGCTTGACGAAGTCCGCCAAATAAAGGAAATGCAGCTGCAAGCCAAACCGGCAGAGGCTGCCAATGGCTGATCGGCCGAAATTCCAGCAGCAGCAGTACGCATTTGCAGCCCACATTCGAGACCCGCAGAAGGCACCTGCGCCCGATGGTATCGAGGATCGCCGCATGGCGATCTACCGCGAGCTCTTTTTCAACAACCTGAAAAGCCTGTTATCGAACATGTTTCCGGTGCTGAAGAAACTTCATTCGGACCAGCACTGGCGACGCCTGGTCCGCAAGTTCATGCAGCAGCACCAGGCGCATACGCCCTACTTTCTGCAGCTGCCGGCCGAGTTCCTCGATTTCCTGCAGAACGAATACGAGCTCGAGCCGGATGATTTCCCGTTCCTCGTCGAACTTGCGCACTACGAATACATTGAGCTGGCCCTGTCAGTGTCGGAAGAAGCCAATGACATGGCGGGCGTTGACGATGAAGGCGACCTGCTCGCGGGCATACCGGTCAAGTCTGCGCTGGCCTGGGCCTTTGCCTACCAGTATCCCGTACACCGCATTTCATCGGATTTCCTGCCCGACGCGCCGGCCGAGCACCCCGTATATCTCGCTGTCTATCGCGGCAGCGATGACAAAGTCGGCTTCCTCGAGCTGAATGCCGTAACCGCGGGCCTGCTAAACGCTATCGAGGAAAACGAGGCTGGCCTGACCGGCGAACAATTGTTGCGCAAGCTGGCTGCCGACATCGGCTATTCCGACGTCGACGCATTCGTCGAGCATGGCGCGTCGGCTCTGGGCGAAATGAGATCACTCGAAATTCTGATCGGTGCCCGAAGCGCTGATTAAAGGAGCCTGTTGATGGACAAACTCAAGGCGTTGTGGAAAGCCGTCATTGATATTCTCGATCCCGCGGGCGACTGGGTGGCCCTCCTGCCCATCCGCCTGCTCATGGCTTACGAGTTTTTCAAAGCTGGACTGACCAAGTTCAACGGCAGCAACTGGTTCGGCAACATCCAGGATAACTTCCCGTTTCCTTTCAACGTGATACCTGTCGAGATCAGCTGGTTTCTGGCGACCTGGACGGAACTGATCGGTGGTCTGTGCCTGTTTGTCGGTCTGTTCACACGCTTCTGGGCCTTCAGCCTTATTATCCTCACCGTCGTAGCGATCTTCGGCGTGCACTGGCCGGATGAATGGTCGAGCCTTGCCGAACTCTGGAAAGGCTATGCGATCACGGACAAGGGCTTCGGCAACTACCGTGTACCACTGCTGTTCCTCGCCATGCTGCTACCGCTGCTCTTCATTGGCGGAGGAAAGTTGAGTCTGGATAACGTGCTCGCCAGGAAAATTGGATGAGCGTCATCGCTGGGCCACGCGAGAATAGCACTGCAGGAATCCTGGACGGTCAAAAGCGTCGACATCTCGGACGCGGAAACAACTGACTCGACGCTTAGCAGCGGCCAGCCTACGTAAAACCCAGAATTGACGATTATCCGGGTCGTCGCCTATGTTGAGCGTCGATAAGGGCAAATCGAGCGAAAGCTGGAGACGCAAAGCCACGGGTCCTCGAATCCTTTGCGACGTTCGAGCGCCACGAAGGACCCCAAGATAGCCGGGCTGCCGAGGTGGTTGATCTGAACGGCAATCACCCTCCTCGTACTTCATCTACAGCCGAAAAGGAGGTTTTCCATGCCTCTTCATCTGGAGCCATTGGATCTGTCCAAGACGCTGAAGAGTTACAAGTCGGTATTGCTCGTATCGTGCCCCGTATGCCCGCCGGCCAGCCTGGCCGGTGACGATGACTCGCCACTCATAGAGTTTTTCAAACATGGCATCAAGACCCCGGCCTATGAAAAATACCTGGATGACCTTCGCAAGTCTCTGGAAGACGAAGGGATTAGAACGGGCGTTTTCACCAGTTACTTACCGTGTCCAACAACCTGCTTGTGGACGGCTGGACAACGCAAACGTCTGCTGAAGCGAGCCAGGGAATACGATGCGGCATTGGTCATGGGATGCTCGTCCGCGCAATACACCGTTGAGGAGACGCTCAAGGACACGGACTGTGACGCCATTCCGGGGATGCGGTTGGTTGGTATTACCAACGCCAGGCTTAAATTCGGGTTGCCGCTGAATATCGGGCTCGATAGACCTATGCGGGTCGGTGCAGGCGAACAGGTTGGCCATGCGCCTCAGGCAGCAGAGCATTGATGTGTGCGCAGCCGATTCCTTAGACTTTTATTGGATGGATCGCAAAACGCCGCTTTAGACGCACATCAAACATGACTCTGCGGATAAATGCTTCTGCCCGGATTCGGCCGGTAGAATCAGCCGGGCTCTGTGCCCATGAAGTTCCGTTATCGATGGGAGCTGCCCTTCAGCTTGGACGACTGTCCGATATACGCCGCAAAGCTGCCGTAGAGCCAGAATCGGTCTGCACGACCGCTACTGACCAAAAACAGCCATTCGAGGCACATCCGGGATTCGAGGGGTTTCCCACTTTCCCGGCAATCTGCGATGGATAAGGGCTAAACCTGACCAAAGCCAGTGACGCAAAGCGACGGTTCCAGGACGAAATCGGGTTTGCCGTGCGATGACTCGTCTCTGAATAAACGATAGATTTGCGAGGAATTAGCTTTGACTTTGGGGTCAAGCTGTTATACTCCGCGCAGCTTGAATGTGCGTCTTATATTTATGGTCACGATTTCGAAGTTTCTTCTTTAGTACCTCGTCCTGTTTTCATAAGTAATAGCAACGCTTCCAGCATTTTGGCTTTCGAAAGAAGGCTCCCATTACTCTTGAAAAGATAGGATTAGGACTATGTCTACTACTACTGGAACTGTTAAATGGTTCAACGATGCCAAAGGTTTTGGCTTCATCGAGCAAGAATCTGGCCCCGACGTGTTTGCTCATTTCAGCGCTATAACCGGCGATGGACACAAAACGTTGGCTGAGGGTCAAAAAGTCGAGTTCACTCTTACTCAGGGCCAGAAAGGCCCGCAGGCAGAGAACATCGTAGCTATTTAATTAGCGCTATTTGGCCGGCAATTTAGTGATTGCCGGCCAACCTCATACTTCTTTGAAGTTGGGGCAGAAAAGGGCAAGACCTCCAGGTCTGGCCCTTTTTTTGTTGGCCCGGCTGCAGACAAGCCGTCTCGCCATACTCGTACTGACAGATGCTGCGCCGTTACGAGAATGCGCGGGGATATTCAGTTTCCCGCGCTCAGGACCCTCTGCGGGCCGATCAACTCCCGGAACGACCGCATTCAGGTTATAATCCAATACCTAGCGTTTCCTTTGAGTCAGTCGAGTTGCCCAGATCCAATCGACGGATGTGATTGCTCGCACGTGAACATGCATGGTTGATGCAGCCCCAGCAACGACGCCATCGTACAAGATCGTATCGGTCCAGCGAGCCAAACCCATGCCCGAATTCGAGGGCTCCAGTTGGTACAGCTATGTGATCTCGTATGAAGGCGAGGACAATATTCACGGCTGCCGACAAGGTGACCTCGAAGCGGTAACGATGGCACTCGAGGAGATCGTCGCACAACTAAACGAACGGCACTCGGGGCGCTTTCGCAAAACCGGCCGCGTTCACCTGGCGTTGACCCCGAAAAAGAAATCCTGACTGTCGTAAAGTCCATTCTTGGCCAATAGCTATCGGCCAGATCGGGCTGGTCCGGCGATTCTGGATGTCGGGCATCGGTGAAAGCGAACGTTCGGCCGGGTTGAAAGGCTGCTTACCGCCCTGCACCTGCCGTTCCGCTATACTCGCAGCGACCGCCGCTGACCCAAAGCGGTCGTTCGTCGGAATTTTGCCCTCGGAGGGCGAAAGGAGAGTAACCATGAGAAATCTGTTTGTTGTTTGCATTGCAGTCGGCGCGTTTTTGATCGCGGGATTATGGCTTGCACAGATTTCGATCGCCGATGAAACATCAGCCGCTCCTGAGCTGCTGCTTGAAACTCTCCTGTCTACACAACTTGAGGGAGTTGAGGGTACCGAAGTGATCGTGAGCCGTGTTGTGATGCCGCCAGATACGGCCCTGCCCAAGCATTGGCACCCTGGCGAGGAGTTTGCTTACGTCCTGGAAGGCTCCACTATTCTTCGGCGCGACGGCAAGCCGGATTTGACCGCGCGGAAGGGCGAGCTGGTCAAGATACCCCTGAAGGAAATTCATTCGGCAGTAACGACCGATCAAGGCGCCACAATACTCGTGTTTCGAGTTCACGAGCACGGGAAACCTGAGCGGATTTTGGTCGACTAGATTTCAATCCTTTTTAAAGGTTACTGGGCTGTGCTCGCTAACGAGGAGCTCGGATTACAACGAACAGTTAGGCCGCTTACCAGCATAAAGCTGCCGTTGAGTTAGAATTGGTCTGAACAACCGCTAATGACCTGTTGCTGTCGTTGAGCGAGTTGGCCTCGAGGCAACTGGACTCCATTGACATGAATGTGAGAATTCTTCTCGCCACGATCAGCCTGCTGGCGACAATAGTCGCGTGCGGAGAGGTACAGAAGCTACCCGATGACGGTTTTGTCGACGTGCCAGGCGGGCGCGTCGCATTTCGCATTATTGGAAGTGGATCTTCAACCCCCGTATTGTTTATTCACGGCGGGCCTGGCGGTTCCAGCTGCTCTTTTATTGCAAACGTAGACGGTATCGCCGCGGACAGGCCGGTGATCTTTTACGATCAGTTGGGTTCTGGCTATTCCGACAGAATTGAAGATCTTGCGCAACTCGCGCGTTTACCTCGATTTGTCGAAGAAATCGATGCGATTCGGGCAGAACTTGGGCTGGACGAGGTACATCTTGTCGGGCACTCGTGGGGCACAGCAGTTGCACTGGAATATTTGCTAACCGCGGAGCCAACGGGAATCAAATCTACTGTGTTTGTCAGCCCATTTTTTAGCACGGACCGTTGGATTGCAGACGCCAATGAACTCCTCGCCGAGTTGCCTGCCGCAGCACAAGAAGCCGTTAGAGTGGCGGTGGAGTCTGGGAACTTTGATTCAAGTGACTTCGAGGCAGTAAATGAACTTTTCTGGGGCAGGTTTGGAACCCGGACCCCGCGTGAGCAATTGAATCTCGAACCTTGCGAAAAGACACCGGATGGGGATTCGGGCCTGTACAACTACATGTGGGGTCCGTCGGAGTTTATCGCTAACGGGACTCTCAAGGACTATGATCGAATCGGACGCCTTCAAGAACTGGACCTGCCAGTCCTGTTCGTGACTGGACAATACGATGAAGCTCGACCCGAAACGGTGAAGTTCTTTCAAGAGTCAGTCGAAGGTTCGGAGTTTAAAGTGCTGCCGGATGCAGGTCATGGCGTTTTCCTGGACCAAACAGACATGTTCAATAAAACTCTGGCGAATTATTTCGAAGCGCTGGAATCACGACCTTAGGTCGATTTTGTAACGTATCCCAGCGGCTGCATCTGGCCGCACGCCGAAGCAGTGGGTCCAGCCAATCTCAAGCGCTTCGCTCGAATGTCTTCGCGCACCATCTATGCAGACTGGATCTCGCCCACTGCCGATTGAAAAATATTGCTGCTTTTTGTCCGGGCTACTCTCACTCTAGCGCCACACCGCGTATTCCTATCAATCTGCCTGTATTATCTATCCCTGTGGTGCGGCCAACAGCATTTCATAGACAATGACTCAATTTGAATTTGTTCTGGTTTTTGTTTCGATCGTCGTCGCGTTCGCGGTTACGGATATTCTTGCAAATTGGGGCGATCAAATACGTCTTCGGCATCATATCCGACACTACGCATTGCACACGGCATGGTCGGTGCTCCTGCTGTTCGTGATGATGCAGGTCTGGTGGTCCCTTTGGCAGTTGAGTGAACGGACGGGGTGGACATTTCCTGAATACCTGGCATTGGTTGTCCCATTCCTTACTCTTGCGCTGATGGCGTACATACTGACTCCGAAACTCGACGAACCGGGCAAGGACATACGGAGCCACTACTTTGACAGCTCTCGATGGTTTTTTTCTCTCGGTGCGTTCTACCTATTATCCTGGGCGTTTTTTTCCTACGTGGTGATTGGCAAACCCATAGATGAGCCGGGTAGTCCGTATCGGTTTGCGGGAATCATGCTGATGCTTGTGCTCGCAAGCTGGCGAAATGAACGCATCCACATGGTGACACTTGTCCTTGCCTATTTCCTTATGGCTGCATGGCTAGCGGCTGTTGTTATCTGAGCGATCTTGATCGAGATTTTTTTACGCAAATTTCCGAATTGACGGGCCCCCTTAGCCTGTTACATTAATGACCCATTCATGCCATTTACAACTCACCCTTCGCGCTAATGCCAAAGACGCCTGAAATTGAACTTTATTCGACCCTGACTTGCCCGGAGTGCGGTCACAAAGCCAGGGAGCTGATGCGCACCGATGCCTGCCAGTTCTATTATGACTGCACGGCTTGTGGCGCGCTCCTGAAGCCGCTCGAGGGTGATTGCTGTGTGTACTGTTCATATGGCGATGTGAAATGCCCACCGATCCAGCAAGGAACTTCTTGTTGCGGCTAGTTGTGCGCGATGTCAGCGACCGACCCGAGACTCGACAATCAGGGTTCGTCGTCCAGGCCCTACCCCGCAGGAAGGATGCTCCGAATACCGGTCGGACCGATGATTGAATGCCCGCTGGTCGCAGACGGGTCCGGCCGATGTCGCGTAAGACCCGCCGTCTGAGTGACTGCTTTTGAAAGGGTCAATATTCAGCCTGGCTCGCTGTTGTCGGCTATAAAGTGGTAATTTGACCGCTCGATGCAGCGCGCAAGAATCAGCAACACAGAACGTTAGGAGGACCCATGATTCGCATTGCAGTGGCCACACTTCTCGGCCTAATTTCTGCTGCGGCTTTCTCGCAGACGGTATTGATCGAGAACGTTCGAATCTTCAACGGCGTCGACCACAAACTAGATCCGGGCCACGTCCTTGTCGTCGATGGCATCATCGATACCGTGTCGAAAGATCGCATCGAAGCACCGGACGGCGCCCGGGTCATCGACGGCGGCAACCGCGTGCTGTCTCCCGGGTTCATCGACCTGCATACCCATCTCGCGGGTCAGAACCCTCGCAGCATGGAGAAATACCACCCAACCGTCGCCGGCGCGAGTGCCGCCGCGATGGCCAGGCACTACCTCGACTCGGGATTCACGACCATCCGCGATGCCGGCGGCACACATCCGGATTTTGCGCGCGCAATTGAGGCCGGCCTGATCTATGGACCACGCCTTTTCCCGTCTGGCGCAGTTATTTCCCAGACCGCCGGCCACGGCGACTTCCGGGCGCCGCACGATCCCCACCCTACCCTCGTCGGCGGAACGCCCTACCTCGATTCCGGCAGCTCGATCCTGGCCGACGGAATCGACCAGACCCTGATGGCGGCGCGAGAGAACCTCAAGGCCGGTGCGACGCAGATCAAGATCATGGGTGGCGGCGGCGTCATGTCGGAATTCGATCCGATCCATTCGCTGCAGCCGTCGCCCGAAGAGATCCGCGCGGCCGTGCAGGCGGCCAGCGACTGGGGCACGTACGTGTTGGCGCACGCATACACGAGCGACGCCATCGAGCGCCTCGTGGTCAACGGGGTGAAGTGCATCGAGCACGGACTACTGATCGATGACAAGACCGCGAAACTCGTTGCTGACAAGGGCGTGGTGATCAGCACGCAACTCGTGATTTATCGGACGCTGCAGGATCTGCCGGGCATCAGCGAACGAAATCTTCGCAAGCTGGAAGCCGTACTCGCTGGCCAGGAGAACCTTGTCCGCCTCATCAAGAAGTACGACATCAAGACGGGCTTCGCGACGGACTTTATCCAGGGCGGCTACACAATGCTGACACGCGAATTTACCGAGCGCGCCGAATACTGGACGCCAGCCGAAGTCATGGTGCAGGCGACGTCCGAGAGCGCCGATATCATCCGCATGATCGGCAAGCTGAATCGCTGGGGCAACTTCGGGGAAATTCGCCAGGGCTGGGTCGCCGATTTGCTGCTCATCAACGGCGAGCCATTGCAGGACATCTCCGTACTGAGTGAACCGGAGACCGGCCTCGCCCTGATCATGAAGCAGGGGGAGATCGTCAAACTAGCGCTATGATGATCACGAGTGCGAGCACAGCAATGACCGTGGCCGTGGTGCGCATACGGAAATAGTACTCGGTCAGTTGCCCCGCTTTCAGCAAGCGGTAGTCGATAAAGAGCAGGCAGAGGAATGCGAGGATAAGCACGAATAGCGTAACCGCCTGCGCCGCCATCAGGAAGGAAAACCAGCAGGCGACGACGATGACGTTACTCGTGATAAAGAGATTGTCCGGTGCAGCTGCGCGTTTGTAGAGGTAAGTGCCCCAGTGGACGCCACACAGGAAGCAAACAATCGCGAGACCGTATGACGCGGCGATGTAATCGTAGCTACCGAGATTCCAGAGCTCCTGCAGACCGACCAATGGCATCAACGCACAGCCGATGAACGGCAGCATGCCAGCATAGGTCAGAATCGGGTAGAGCTTCCGGGATTCCATTCAGTCCACCACTCTAACTTTCGCGTCGAGATGTGCAGTCCCGGTCAGGGAGTTCGTGATAAGGCACACGTGCTCTGCTTTTTCGAGCAAACGCATTGCCTTGGCCTCGTCGGCCCCGGAGGGCACTTCGAGCACGACCGTCTGATAAAAATCGGTAAATTGCGTGACTTTTTCAACCCTGTCGAGAACGGCATCGACATCGCAGCGTATCGAGAGCCAATCGAACTTCGCGGCGCGCGCGACTGCCCTGAATGACAGGATGAAGCAATCGGCAATGGCGGCCGACAGTAGCGTTTCCGGCGACCAGAGATCGCCCGGCCCGCCGAATTCCGCGGGTCCGGCAGACTCGAGCGCATCGAGCCCCGGGCTCGTCAGATCCACGGTGCTGTCGCCTCTGGCTGAGGCTGTGGTCTTGTAGTGATGGGGAAAATCCTGCATCTCAGATCCCTGTTGACTCGACAAATGGCTTCACGCCGACGGCCTTGTAAAGTTCGTCCGGACGATAAGCCGTTCCGCGCTTCATCACCAGGACAGCGCGGCGCACGGCACTGATATCCTGCAATGGGTTGCCATCAAGCAGAATCAAGTCCGCATCCTTACCTACCTCGATCGAGCCGGTCCTCGAATCGACGCCGACGACCCGCGCCGAATCCAGAGTCGCCATTTTTAGAACTGCGGCATTAGGGATGCCGGCCTCCGCGTACACTTCCAGCTCCCGATGGATGGTAAACGCCGCCATGTTGTCGCTCCCGGGCACGAGCTGTATACCCGATTCGTAAAGCTTCCTCAGCATCGCCGCCTGGTTAGGCGCGGAGCGAGACCACGTCTCGGCATGCGGAAACTGCGGGCTGTACAGCACCCGGCTGATGGCAGGTGGAAGGTGGTCGATCACGCTTGCGAACGTCGGGGCCGGCTCCCCGGCACGATGCAGCAACATGTCCTCGAATATCGCCGCTGTAGGATCGATCACGACGCCTTCTCGTTTTAGCAGGTCTATGAAATCCTCCACCTCCTCGCTATCGAGATCGACATCCGCCCCCTTTTCTCCGTACAGCGAAAACCGGAGTTGCTGCCGCGTATCCTCGCGGTCGCCCGCAATGAAATTCAGGAATACCATGTTGATGTGCTGAATCTCGTCGTAGCCTGCCTTTACAGCCTGCTCAGCGGACATGAACGCCGGAATATGTCCGCTCAGGCGCATGCCATGTTCATGTGCGCGTTCGGCAATCGGTGCGACCCATTCGGGCTCGATCGAACTGTAAAGCTTGATCTGGCGGTAGCCATTCTCGGCAAAAAAATCAACGCGCTCGAGAATCTCGGGGAGGGTCTCTGCGTTCCAGCCTGATGCATACGGTCCTGACTTGTCGATGAATCCCGCTCGATAGGTGTTGGGCCCGATGACCGCACCGGAGTCCTGCTTCTCCGTCATTTCCATGATCTTGTCGTGCACACCGCCGATGATCCGGACATTCGTGATCCCGCCCGCGATGTTCAGGACCCCGTCTTCGAGACCGAAGTGACCGTGCATGTCCCAGAGGCCTGGCATCAGTGTCTTTCCGGCCGCGTCGATGCGGATTGCGCCCTCGACGTCAAGAGGCAGATTCGAGATCGCGGCGATCCGGCCTGATTCGATCAGGACGAAGTAGTCCTCCATCAACTCGCCGTTCAATACGTCAACAACATCGACATTTTCGAAGATCACCGGCAGCTCCGGGCGCGTGGCGAGATCAGCTGAAATCGCTTGCGCGCGCACGGCACTCTGGCGCGTTTGAATCGCACTGAGTTCGGCGAGCGCCTCGGTATTCCACCCCTCCGGAATCATCCCGAGGTAGCCACCATAATCGACGGCAAGTATCTCCAGGTTCCTGTCCAGCCAAACATACCGAGGATTAAAACTGATCCCGGCAATTGCAAACAGTGATGCCGTCTGTTTGCCTTTGCTCGTTGCAACCTCGACATCAATAACGTGCTCAACCTTCGCGGTTCCTGATGGCAGCAACGGCAATTCATTATCGATGCGCTGCAGAGCTGCGCGCACGAGCGCCGGTACGATTTCCAGTGCGCCCATCTCGTTATTGACGTAAAAAGCCGGCATATCGACCCTGGCGGAACCGCTGTCGCCGACAGTAGTCCAACTCGCGACACCGTCTGCATAGCTGAATGACTCGTCGATGGGCGACTTGAACGGTGAGATGCCCGTGATTCGCTGTTCGAGAATCATCCCATCCCGGCCGAGTTGCACCTCGGATTTGACGGTGTACTCGCGGTTGTTCCAGTGCACGAATGTTTCGTTACTTATGCCTCCGTCACCGTCGTGCACGATCACAGTATTTCCGGCGGGCGTCTTACCCTGCAGGAACCAATTGAACGTCATCTTGGTCCCGGCTTCTCCGGCTGGCGCTGCTGGCGGTTCTTCAGTGGCCCGAGTACTTATCGGCCCCGCGGCAACGATGAGCGCCAGTGCTGTTATTATTGAAGTTATATGATTCCCGGGGCGGTCTGCTGGCATAGCCTTGGTTCCTGTAGTTGAGGAGGGACTGCGAGGGCGACAATGTCCGGGCCGGAATTTACCATTTATTGGGCATCAAGCCACGATCTCCCACCCGCGCGTATAATGCCGGCGGCTGGCCAGCAACGAAAATCCTGACAAGGGGATGGGATGACCAACGGCAAGGGCGCGCAGCTGCGCCGGGATATCGGTTTCTTCGGCGCCGCATTTCTCGTCCTCAACGCGATGATCGGTGCCGGCATCTTTGCGCTGCCGGGCAAGGTCGCGGTCAATGCGGGAATGCTCAGTCCCTGGCTGTTTCTCGCCGTCGGCATCGTGTTCCTCGCTGTCGTCCTGACATTCGCGGAACTCGCCAGTTACTTCAGGGAATCGGGCGGCCCTGTTCTGTATGCGACCTACGCATTCGGTCCGCTGGCCGGCTTCGGCACGGGCTGGATACTGTTCCTCAGCCGAATGACGGCATTCGCGGCGAATGCCAACGTCATGGCCATCTACCTGGGCTCGCTTTTCCCCTGGTTCGCCGAAGGTATCGGCCGCACGGCAGTCATCAGCATCGTCACCCTGGGGCTGACCTACGCCAATATCCTGGGCGTGAAGGACGGGGTGCGCACCATGGGCTTTTTCACGGTGCTCAAGGTGCTGCCGTTAGTACTGCTCGTCCTGCTTGGCCTGCAGCACGTGACTACGGGCACACTGATTCCATCGGCTTCGGCAGTCATCGGCGATCTCGGCGGCACGACACTCCTGCTGATCTACGCCTATGTCGGTTTCGAGACCATGGCCGTTACCGCCGGGGAGACCACCGAACCGCGCCGCGTATTGCCGCGCGCACTGATCCGCACAGTGATCGGTACAGGGTTCCTGTATTTCCTGATCGTACTGGTCTTCATCTCCGTTATTCCGGAGGACACCTATGCCGACGCAACCCTCGTGGACGTGGGCCGCGCGCTCGCCGGTCCCGTCGGTGCGGTCGCGATCACGCTGGCGGCCGTTTTTTCCATCGGCGGTAATCTAGCCGGCACCATGATCGCCGCGCCGCGGCTGATCTTCGCGCTCGCAGAAAACAAGCTGCTGCCCGCGTGGTTCGGCAATATTCATTCAAAATACGCGACCCCCGATCATTCAATACTGGTCATGGGCGGACTTGCACTGGTGATGGCGCTCACCGGGTCGTTCGTTGAGCTGGCGGTGGCGAGTTCCTTGTCGAGGATGCTGTCTTACATCCTCTGCATCGGGGCGCTGCCGGTGATCCGAAATCGCGCCAGCGAAGAAATGACTGCGCGCGCCTACCGGATTCGTGGCGGCTACACGGTGCCACTCGTGGGGCTCACGATCTGTCTCTGGCTCACAGCGCAGGCGAACGCGCAGAACTGGAAGACCGTGGGCATCCTGCTGGCCATCGGCTTGGTGCTGTATGCCGTCGAGCGCCGCTTCCTGCAGCGCTAGCAGCCACTCGGACTTACTTCTTCTTCGGCATGTAGAGGTCGGTGATCGTGCCTTCGTAGCCCTCGGCCGCGAATGCCACCGTCTCGGACAGCGTCGGGTGCGGGTGAATGGTCATACCGATGTCTGCGGCGTCGGCGCCCATCTCGATCGCGAGGCCGATCTCGGCGATCAGGTCGCCTGCGTTGGGGCCCACGATGGCACCACCGAGCACGCGGTCCGTCTTCTTGTCGAACAATAGCTTCGTGAAGCCCTCATCGCGCCCCAGCGACAGCGCGCGGCCACTGGCTGCCCACGGGATCTTCGCGACGCCGTAGTCGATGCCCTTTTCCTTCGCCTCGGTCTCGGTCAGGCCGACCCACGCCACCTCGGGATCGGTATACGCCACGGAAGGAATGACACGCGCGTCGAAATAGCTCTTCTCGCCCGCCGCCACCTCAGCCGCCACTTTCGCCTCATGCGTCGCCTTGTGGGCCAGCATCGGCCCGCCCGCCAGGTCGCCGATGGCGAAGATGTGCGGCACGTTGGTGCGCATCTGCTTGTCCACGGCAACGAGACCACGCTCATCGACCTTGACGCCTGCCTTGCCGGCGTCGAGCTTGTCGCCGTTAGCACGGCGCCCGATCGCCACGAGCACCCGCTCGTAGACGCTGTTCTCCGGCGCGTCCTTACCCTCGAAGGAAACCTCGATGCCCGCATCCGTCGCGCGCATGCCGGTGACTTTCGTCGACACCATGATGTCCTTGTAGCGTGGCTTCACGACTTTCAGGAACGGCCGCAGCAGATCCTTGTCGGTCCCGGGCATCAGCGAATCCAGGAGCTCGACGACGCTGACTTCTACGCCGAGCGCCGCGTATACGCAGGCCATCTCGAGGCCGATGATGCCGCCGCCGACGACGAGCAGGCTTTTCGGCAGCGGGTGCACCTCGAGTGCGCCTGTGGAATCGACGATGCGCGGATCCTCGGGAAGATTCGGGAGCATGAACGGCTCGGAGCCCGCCGCGATAATGCACTTTTCGAATGCAATCGTCTCGCCATTGTCGAGTTGGAGACGGTTCGCCGACTGGAACTTTGCGTAGGCGGTAATCACCCGCACCTTGCGCTGCTTCGCCAGGCCCGCGAGGCCTCCGGTAAGACGCCCGACGACACTGTTCTTCCAGTCGACGAGTTTGGCAGCATCGATCTTCGGCGGCCCGAATTCGACACCGTGTTGCGCCATTGCCTCTGCATCATCGATCACCTTGGCAGCATGCAGCAACGCCTTCGAGGGGATACAACCGACGTTAAGGCATACACCACCGAGGTAGGGGTCCTTCTCGACGAGGATGACGTCGAGCCCCAGGTCGGCCGCCCTGAATGCAGCCGTGTAGCCGCCTGGGCCCGACCCGATGACAACCAGCTGCGCCGAATGCGTGGCATCACCGGCCACCGCCGCCCCGGTCGCTGCCTGAATCTCTTCCGGCGTCATTCGTTGCGTTCGGACCGACCAGTCCTCGCCGTCTTCCTGTTCGTTTGCAGACTCGATCGTCGCGATGACGTCACCCGTCGAAACGGTATCGCCAACCGCGACATCCACGGAGATCACCTTGCCGGCATGTGACGCCGGTACGTCCATCGATGCCTTGTCGGTCTCGAGCGTGACGAGGCCGTCTTCCACAGCGACAACATCGCCCGGCGATACCAGCACCTCGATGATCTCGACGTCGGCGAAGTCACCGAGTTCGGGTACCCTGAGTTCGACTCTCTCTGCCACTACGGGATCGCCTGTAACAGCCCGTCAACGTCGCCGAGCGTCTCGCCCAGGAACGTCGTGAAGCGCACGGCCATCGCACCGTCGATGACGCGATGATCGTAGGAGAACGACAGCGGCAGCATCAGCCGCGGCCGGAATTTCTCGCCGTTCCAGACGGGCTGCATGGTGTGCCGCGAGACTCCGAGAATCGCGACCTCCGGCGAATTGACGATTGGCGTAAATGCCGTGCCGCCGATGCCGCCGAGACTCGAGACCGTGAACGTCGCTCCCTGCATCTGGTCCGCCTTGAGCTTACCCTCGCGAGCCGCCAGCGACAGCTCCCCGAGTTCCTTGGCCAACTCGTAGACGTCCTTCTGGTCGGCGTTGCGGATCACCGGGACCACCAATCCCTGGTCCGTGTCCGCAGCGAACCCGAGGTGGCAGTATTTCTTCAGCACCAGGTTTTCGCCGTCATCAGAAAGCGAGGCGTTGACCTTCGGGAACTCCTGCAGCGCGGCCACGCAGGCCTTGAGGATGAAGGCCAGCGGTGTAAGCGGTATGCCCTTTTCCTTCGCCGGGCCTTTGAGCTTCTGGCGCCGCGCCTCCAATTCGGTGATGTCGGCGAGGTCGTGCTGCGTCACGTGCGGCAGGTTGATCCAGCTCGCCTGCAGCCTTGGGCCGGAAATTTTCTGGATACGGGTCAACGGCTGCAGTTCGATCTCGCCGAATTTCTCGAAATCGACTTTCGGCGTTTGCGGCAGGCCCGTGCCTGCCGGCGCCGCGACCTGGCCTGTGAGGATGGCTTTGACGAAGGCCTTGACGTCGTCGTGAAGCACCCTGTTTTTCGGGCCGTTGCCTTTGACCTGTGTGAGATCGACGCCAAGTTCGCGCGCCAGCTTGCGTACCGACGGACTCGCGTGAGCCCGCGCGAAGCCGGCCTCGTTGATCGGCGGCAGCTTGCCGCCGGATGACGGCGCCGCGTGTTTCGGCGCCTGCGTCTTTTGCTGTGCAGGTACCGGCGCCGCCGGCCGCGCCTCCCCCTGCGGCGCAGAGGCAGGCTTCTCCGCAGCGGGTGACGGTGCGGCGGCAGACGCTGTTTCGATCACCGCGATGGGCGAGCCCATTGACACCTTGTCGCCTACCGCGACAAGCACTGACTTGACCGTACCGCCCTGGTCCGCCGGGACGTCCATCGACGCCTTGTCCGTTTCCAGCGTGATCAGCGAATCCTCCGCGCTGACCTCCTGGCCTTCAGAGATATGCACCTCGATAACGTCAACATCCGTGAAGTCGCCGATGTCGGGTACGGTGAGCGTGTGCTCACCGCCCGCCGCCGCGACAGCCACGGGCTCGTCCGCCGATGTTTTCGGCGATGCTGGTGTCTCTTCCTCGGCCTGGCCCGAACCTTGCTGCTGCTCCGGACCGGCGGCCTCGACGGACATCTTGCCGATCACGTCGCCGCTGTTGATCCTGTCGCCGGCGGAGATGGAGAGCGATTCGATAACGCCGTCGTCCGGCGACGGCACGTCCATCGACGCCTTGTCGGTCTCGAGCGTGATCAGCCCGTCTTCGCGCGCGACACGATCACCCGCGCTGACAAGCACTTCGATGACCTCGACGTCCGAGAAATCGCCCAGGTCCGGTACGACAATATCGATGCTGTTTGCCACAGTAGTCTCCCGCCGCCTACAGCGTCACCGGATCCGGCCGGTCCGGATCGATGCCGTATTTCCTGATCGCCTGGGAGACCGTCTTCTGGTCGATGGCCCCGTCGTCCGCAAGCGCCTTCAGCGCCGTCACGGCAATGAAATGCCGGTCGACCTCGAAGTGCTCCCGCAGCGCCTTTCTCGCGTCGCTGCGCCCGTAGCCATCGGTACCCAGGGAAACGAAAGTGCCCGGTACCCAGCGCTGGATCTGGTCGGGCACGATCTTCATATAGTCGGTCGCCGCCACGTAGGGGCCCGGCCGGTCGGCAAGCGCCTGCTCGATGTAGCACTTGCGCGGCTCTTCTTCAGGGTGCAGCTGGTTCCAGCGCTCGACCTCCAGCGCCTCGCGCCGCAGCTCGTTGAAGCTTGTTACTGACCAGACGTCGACGCGAATACGATGGTCCTTGCGCAACAGCTCGGCCGCAGCGATGACCTCGCGAAGGATAGTGCCCGATCCCATGAGCTGCACCCGAATCTTGCCCTGCTGATCGACGTCGTACAGGTACATCCCCTTGAGAATGCCGTCCTCGACGCCGGGCGGCATCGGCGGATGTGCGTAGTTCTCGTTCATGCAGGTGACGTAATAAAAGATGTTCTCCTGCTCTCCGATCATGCGCCGCAGCCCGTCCTGAATGATGACCGCGAGTTCGTAGGCGAACGTAGGGTCGTAGGAGCGGCAGTTGGGGATCGCCGACGCGGCCAGGAGGCTGTGGCCGTCCTGGTGCTGCAGCCCTTCGCCCGCCAGCGTCGTGCGGCCGGCTGTCGCGCCGATGAGGAATCCCCTCGCCTGCATGTCGCCGGCAGCCCAGACGAAATCACCAATGCGCTGGAAGCCGAACATCGAGTAGTAGATGTAGAACGGCACCATCTGTACGTTGTGGTTCGAATAAGCGGTGGCAGCCGCAATCCAGGAACTCGCCGCACCCGCCTCATTGATGCCTTCCTCGAGAATCTGTCCGGACTTGTCCTCGCGGTAATACATGAGCTCGCCGGCATCCTCCGGCTCGTAGAGCTGCCCCTTGGAGGCATAGATGCCCACCTGCCGGAACATTCCCTCCATGCCGAATGTGCGTGCCTCGTCCGGGACGATGGGCACGATGTGCTTGCCGATCTGTTTGTCCCGGGTGAGCGCGGTCAGCATGCGGACGAACGCCATGGTGGTGGAAATTTCGCGCTCGCCGCTGCCGTCGAGCTGGGTCTTGAACAATTCGAGCGCCGGCACCGGCTGCGCGGGTCCTTTAGTGCGCCGTGACGGAAGGTAGCCGCCAAGCGCCTTGCGCCGTTCGTGCAGGTATTCCAGTTCCTCGCTATCGGCCGCAGGCCGGTAGAACGGGACCGCGTCCAGATCCTTGTCCGGGATCGGGATGTTGAACCGGTCGCGGAAAGCTCGCAGCGCGTCGAGATCCATCTTCTTTTGCTGGTGCGCGACGTTCTGGCCTTCACCGGCCTGGCCGAGGCCGAAGCCTTTCACCGTCTTGGCGAGGATAATGGTCGGCTGCCCCGTGTGGCGCGTCGCCGCATCGTACGCCGCGTAAATCTTGCGGTAATCGTGGCCGCCACGATTCAGGCGCCAGACCTCCTCGTCCGACATGTTGGCAACCATCTCGGCCGTTTCCGGGTGCTTGCCGAAGAATTTTTCACGCACGTAGGCACCGTCACGGGCCTTGTAGACCTGGTACTCGCCGTCGACGGTTTCTTCCATGAGACGCCGCAACTTGCCCGTCTGGTCTTCGGCCAGCAGCGGGTCCCAGCGCGAACCCCAGATGACCTTGATGACGTTCCAGCCCGCGCCCCCGAACGCCGCCTCGAGTTCCTGGATGATCTTGCCGTTGCCGCGCACCGGCCCGTCCAGGCGTTGCAGGTTGCAGTTGACGACGAATACGAGATTGTCGAGGCCTTCGCGGACCGGCATCGTGATGGCGCCCATGGATTCCGGCTCGTCCATCTCGCCGTCGCCGAGGAACGCCCACACCTTGCGATCGGTGGGCTCCATCAGGCCCCGGTGCTCCATGTAGCGCATGAAACGCGCCTGGTAGATGGCCATCATAGGGCCAAGGCCCATGGACACGGTCGGAAACTGCCAGAATTCCGGCATCAACCACGGATGCGGATACGACGACAGCCCTCCACCCCCGACCTCGCGGCGGAATCGCGCGAGCTGATCTTCGCTGAGGCGCCCTTCGAGGAACGCGCGCGCGTAGATGCCGGGCGAGGAATGCCCCTGCACGAACACCATGTCGCCGTTATGACCAGAGTTACCGCCGCGCCAGAAGTGGTTGAATCCGACTTCGTACATCGTCGCCGAAGACGCATAGCTGGACAGGTGGCCGCCATACTCGGTGCTCTCGCGGTTGGCTCGTACGACCATCGCCATGGCGTTCCAGCGAATATAGGCCTCGATACGGCGCTCGAGCGTGCGATCACCCGGATATTCGGGCTGCCGGCCTGGTGCGATCGTATTGACGTAGGCCGTGTTGGGTGAATACGGCAGGTACGCGCCGGACCGCCGGGCAAAGTCGATCATCCGGTTCAACAGGAAGTGCGCCCGCTCGGGGCCATGGTGAGTGAGAACCGAGTCGACAGACTCCAGCCACTCGTTGGTCTCTACAGGATCGATGTCGTCAAACGGATTAAACTTGGTCATGAATGGTCCATCGTTGCGGGCCCCGACGTCGAACATGACCGGGGCAGTCGCATTGCGTGAATAATACGAGGTGTCCTGCTAGGATCACCGCTCGATCGCGCCGGACTGCGCAATAGTTTTTCTTCGAGCGTCATATTCCCGGTTTGCGCGGTGACGGTCAAGCACACGGCAGGATTACATACGTATGCATCCACTTCTTCCCGACTCCAAAGAAATTCGGGTTTATCAGCAGCTTGGACGCGTTACGGCGAAGCAGCTGGAACCTATGGATCAGTTACTTCTGATACTACCCAGGCGGGTACCCGCCTCCCTGTGGAAACGCTTACCCGAGGCCCGGAAACTCAAGGCCGCGATGCGGCGGCGCGACGCAGGCTCGGTGCCCGCTCTCATGGCACGACTCGGCAACAAGAAACAGACGCTGGTGGCCGGTGCGACGGTCGCGGCCGACGCGACGGCCTTCGAGCAGCTGACGCTGGCGCGCAAGCTCGTTGCCAGCCTGACCGCCGAGAAAGCCGGCACCCTGGGTATTGCCGTAGTGGGCTTCGGCGACGATGCTGCTGCGACCCTCGTCAGGAACACAGTGTCCGCAGCGCTTGCCGCGGCGTTTCCATTACCGACATTCAAAAGTGATCCGCCGTCCGAGAAGATCCGCAGCATCCGTGTCGTCGGACTCTCTGAGAAGCTTGACCTGGAACGCGTGCACGCGGAAGCCCATGGCAACAACATGGCACGCTGGCTGACCGCCATGCCGCCGAACAAGCTGAATGCCGCGGGCTATTCCGAACTGTTGAGTACGCTTGCGAAGGACCGCGGCTGGCAGTACAAGCGCTACTCGGTCAAGGAGCTCGAGAAAATGGGCGCCGGCGCGTTCCTGGCCGTAGCCCAGGGAAACGACGATGACAGTGCGTCTATCGTCCGCTTGCGCTACCGCCCCGGCAGCGCTTCGGCAAAGGCGGATCTGAGCCTGGTCGGGAAAGGCATCATTTTCGATACCGGGGGCACGAACCTGAAACCATTTCAGGCAATGCTCGACATGCACGGCGACATGCAGGGTAGCGCCGTGGCGTTGGGGACCCTGATCGCAATTTCCGAACTTGAACTACCGCTGGCGGTGGACGCCTGGCTGGCAATCACTGAGAACCGGACCGGACCCACCGCCTACAAGTCACAGGACCTCGTCGTCGCGGCTAACGGCAAAACGATCCAGACCATTCACACCGACGCGGAAGGCCGCATGGCGCTGGCCGACACGCTGGTCTTTGCGAGCCGCGAGGAGCCGGGGCTGATCGTCGACTATGCAACGCTGACCGGTTCCTGCGTCAATGCAATTACGAAGCGCTATTCCGGCGTCTTTACGAACCGTCCGGATTGGCACCCGCGGCTTAAACGTACCGGGCAGCATTGCGGCGAACGCGTATGGCCGTTCCCCATTGGCAAAGAGTTCCTGGAGGAATTGAAAAGTGACGTCGCCGATCTGCAGCAGTGTTCGGTCAAGGGTACCGGTGATCACATTCTCGCGGGCAGCTTCCTCGCCGAATTCGTCGAGGACGACGTCCCGTGGGTTCATATGGACCTATCGTCGAGCAACCACAAAGGGGGGCTCGGCCACGTACCCACCGAGGTTACCGGCTTCGGGGTCCGTTATACGGTGAGCCTTATCCTGGACGAGAAGATCCTCGAGCCGGCAGACTAAGTGGCGAATAGCGTAATAATGGCGGACCGCTTCCGCGGCTTCCTGCCGGTGGTGGTCGACGTTGAGACCGGTGGTTTCAATGCGAAGACAGACGCCTTGCTGGAAATTGCCGCCGTGCTGGTGAAATTCGACGATCAGGGGAAACTAGGCCGCAACGAGACCATCCGCTATCACGTCAGGCCGTTCGAAGGCGCGAACATGGACCCCGCCTCGCTGGCGGTAAACGGTATCGATCCCGATCATCCGTTGCGGCCAGCCATCGACGAGCGCGACGCCCTGCAGCGGGTCTTCAGGGAAGTGCGCCGCGCGATTCGCGAAGCCAACTGTACCCGCGCGATCCTCGTCGGCCATAACTCGGCGTTCGACCTCGGCTTCCTCAATGAGGCGATCGATCGCTCGGCCATCAAGCGGAATCCATTTCACCCGTTTTCGAGTTTCGACACGGCGACGCTTTGCGGCGTGACCTTCGGCCAGACCGTCCTGTCACGTGCCGTCAAGGCTGCCGGGCTGGAATTCGACGAGGAATCAGCTCACTCTGCCGCGTACGACGCAGAGATCACGGCCGACATATTCTGCGAGATCGTCAACCGGTTTCAGCCAATCTTCGAAGCAATCAGGGGACAGTGAACCTAGCTCAGTCCCTGGCGGTATTCCGGCAGCGCATCGCCCGGAATCAGGGGCACTGTCCCCTCTATTTGGGTCAGGCGTCGGCGCCCTCGAGCAGCGTCTTCAGCTCACCGGAGTGGTACATCTCCACCACGATGTCGCTGCCACCGATCAGTTCTCCCTTCACGTACAGCTGCGGGAAGGTTGGCCAGTTGGAATACTCTTTCAGACCCTGACGGATTTCTTCGTCTTCAAAGATATTGACGAAGGCATACGGCTTGCCGATGGCATTCAGCGCCGCGACGGTCTGCCCCGAAAACCCGCACTGCGGAAAATCCGGCGTGCCCTTCATGTACAGCAGGATATCGTGCGATTTCAGCTGTTCTTCAATTCTTGCATTTACATCCACGTTACCTGTCCCTCTTGGACCTTTCGTCCTCGTCTGTGTCGCGCTGTTCGGCCGGCGTCACGTCGGCACCGAGCAACATGCTCGTGCAGCCCGACGCCGCCATCAGCGTCAAAATAATGATCAATAGTCGCATATCAAGCCCGCCGCCCAACGCGCGTTCCGGAATACAGCGATTGTACCCTCAACCCACGAGTTCGCGTGGATTCTGTTGCCCGTTATTCATTTCAAAAATTAAGTATCTAAAAATCAATTGCTTGCGCACTACTTCAAAAAACTATATCAATATGCTGCGGCCGCCAGGCGGCACTGAAACAGATGCGAATGATTGTCCTTTTGCCCGGGCAGTCTCTTATAATACCGATGGCGCGCACGCGTCTCTATTCGAATTCTCTTCGATCAATAATAACGATAACCTCCCTGGGAGTAACAAACGATGAACCCCTTGAACACCGTTGCCGGCACGATCACTGCAGGCATCGTCCTGGCAGTTATTATCGCGGTTGCGACCACAGGCGTCGTATTCAATGCCGTGAGTTTCATTGTCTGGATTCACGTGCTTGCCGGCATTACGTGGATCGGCTTGCTCTACTACTTCAATTTCGTGCAGGTCCCCGCGCTCGCCGACGCAATGGCGGACGAAGGCGGCCCCGGAGGCGCGGGCATTACCAAGTACGTTGCGCCGCGAGCGCTGTGGTGGTTCCGTTGGGGCGCACTGGTCACCTGGCTTACGGGCGCCGCGACGCTGGGACATTACAAGATTTTTGCAGACGCGTTCGCACTCGGCATGTTGGGCGATACGGTCAATGTACAGGCGATGGTTATTGGCGTCGGCGCCTGGCTGGGCACCATCATGTTGTTCAACGTCTGGGTACTGATCTGGCCGAACCAGAAGAAGGTACTCGGCATCGTAGAAGCAAGCGCAGACGAGGTTGCCAAAGCGAAACGCGTGGCGCTCCTTGCATCACGCACCAATACGCTTCTGTCGATTCCGATGATCATGAGCATGGTCGGCTACGGACACGGCGGCTTTTTCCTGTAAAAACCGCCCGCTGGCGGACTGCGGAGCCTGGCCAATTCCGCGATTCCTGTGTGGCGACGGCGAGCAACGATGTTCACCGATGAACTGAAGTCAGTCGTGCATAGAAACGTCGCGGCTGCACTTGCCGAGGACATCGGCAGCGGCGACCTCACTGCGGC
>JBFEXY010000001.1:0-34833 GCA_041562415.1 Woeseiaceae bacterium | reverse complement strand
CCGGCAATGCGCCGCGATTTGTCGTCCGCCCCGACGAGTCCGAGTTCGCGGAGCAATTCAGGGATGCGGGATTTCAGTTTGAAAAAGCCCCCGGCCGCGTGAGGCCAGACACAGGTATCGTAGCTTTGCATGACCTGAACTAATTCAACGCCGTGCCCCGCCAGTGAGTGCCGAGCCCGTGCGAGCCGTTCGGCCACCGGCCCTACCGGAGCATATGCCGTTACGATCGTATCCAGACCGTTTGAGCGTGCCCAGGCAACCAGTGCGGCTTCCCAGTCTTCGCTGCGCACGCCCTGCGCGGGGATACCGTATTTTCGCGCTGCCCGATCCACGGCGTCGGCAACGGCTCCCATTGCGAACTCGCGTGCCGGAAAGCCAACCGGCAACGGCGACCGCGAATTGGTTGTTACGGCCCCCATCACGGCGATCGGCGGCCGGTCCATTTCTACTGTTTCGAGCGAGCAGTTCTCTTCTGTTATGAGCAATCCGAAGGATGCACGCGCCGGAATCTTTTCTGTCGCTGGAAGCGGACGACGCGAATGTATTCGCGCCTCTCGGAGCGGTGGCGCTTCGTGCGCGAGTTGCCCACCGGGATCAAAGCGTCCGCCCGTGTAGCTGACTATGTTGGAAACCCGAGCCAGGTAGGTCTTGCCCTTTGTGTGCAGACCGCAGACCCAACGCCAGCTCAAGGTGTTGCTTGCAGGATCTCCGTCCACGAGATGTCGATAGAAGAAATCTGCACCGAGCTGCCAGGGTAGCCGAAGCGTATACACCCAGATGCTCGCAAACCACATTCGCGCGTGATTGTGCAGGTAACCGGTAGAGACAAGTTCTGACACCCAGGCGTCGAAACAGTCTATCCCGGTAGAGGCTCCGGTCGCCGCCTCGTAGCGACTGCGCAGGTCGCCATTCGAATCCAACGACTCGATCAACCCGCTGACTGTTGCCCGGTAGTCGGACCATACGGTCGGGTGCTGTTCAAGCCATCCTTTGAAGTAGGACCGCCAGAAAATTTCTTCGATAAATTTTGACGCGCCGGAAGCGCCGTGAACGTCGAGCGTCGCGTCGAGTACTTCCGCGTCATGAATCACCCGGTGTCGAATATATGGCGATAACATCGACACGTGGTCGTGCTTTGCTGGACCGTGGTCGAAATTGCGGCGCGACGTATAGTCTGCACCGGCGCGGGGCATGAAGTCGTGGAGCGCCTCGAGGGCGACCCGGCGACTTGACCTCCGAAATGGCTTCTCGACCACGGCTGGCGACTCAGTAGCGCCTTTCTTGCGTTAGAGATCGTGACCGTGGGCGGTCTTCCGAGCGTACCTGTATGCGTCGACGCATCACCGAGTACTGCCATTCGACGAAAAGCATCACCGCGAGAACAGACATGAAGAAGCCGAACATGAGCATCACCGAGACTCCCTGCAGTTAGCCGCTACGGAGACGTAACTCTGCTCACCTGATCCTCGCGACGGCGGCGTGCCTGCCACGGGCGCTCCCCTTTCCAAAAGCCGATCCGCATGTTTCGGTCCGGACCGTGGCCATATCTCTGGTCAAAAAAGTGGCCGACGCGAGCGTCGGCCACCTAGAGCAGAGACAGCGGGTTCGGGGGAGGTGAAGACTGTCTCTAAGCGGTTGCACATTTGTGCTGTGACCGAAACCTCAGAATACCTGGAAATAAATTATTGTCAACCTTTTGTCTATTTATTTTATAGACAAAACATAATCACGGTGCTTCACGGGCCGTCAGAAGCTCAGCCCTTCGGCGTCCGCGAGCTTCTGCAGCGCCTTCTCGACAAGTACTCGCGCCCCGGCGGTCGCCCGATGCAGGTAGCGGTGCAGTGCAGCATCCTCGTCGCCCTTGTTAGCGCACCGGTCACTGTAAATCTCGAACGCACTCAGGTCGGAAACCAGTTGTGCAAGATGTTTTGGACACTCGCAATCGACATTGCTTTCGACAGACGCGAGGTTTGCAAGCTGTTGCGGGCTGAAGCGGCGAACGGCAACCGGGCCGGTGAAATCCCAATCGGTCGCGGCATCCTCGACTGGCCGCGATTCGGTCATCGCACCATGGACCTCTAGTCGGCTGCGCGTGGCGGCCGCGTGTAATTCCTCTGCGCCGATCGGCGCGCGCACAGCTTCGATGCCTTCTTTTCTTGCAAATTCAATGTCTTGTGACCGTCCGAAAGAGTAGACAATGACGCCGCGGCTGGCGTTGCCTTCCGACAGGTACTCCTGCATTTCCGCCACGGTCTCTGTGTCCAGAACCGGTCTTTCCAGCACGACGACATCGACCGGTTGTTGCCCCAGGTCTGCTTTGAATCGCTCGCGGCTGGAATCGGCCACGCGGATATCAAGCGGCGCCTTGCCGTGTTGTTCCTCGCTTAGCTGGCGAGGCAGGAAGTCGCCAAGCAGTGCGACCGTGATCGTATCGGGGCCCGGTCCAGGCGCAAGATCCCGCAAACTGTGTGCCCTGGCCTTGAGTGCGTCGACGGAATCACCCGCAATGCGGCTTATGGAAATGCCCCGGTCCGTCAAGGATTTCAGCAGTCCGAGCTTCTCCACATCGGATTCCGTGTACTGTCGGCGGCCGTTGGGCGCCCTGGTGGTTACTACCGCGGCATAGCGGCGCTCCCAGACGCGGATAGTGTGGTCGGTAAGGCCCGTGAGCTTGGCGACGGCTCCGATGCCGTAGAGCAGGGTATCGGCGGTATTTTCAGACATAGTCGTCTCCTGAAGGGTCCGAGGCTAAACGCTCGGCCGCATCGGCTGGGAATCAGGCGCAAGTATAGTGTCGGAATATTTGTTAGACAATACTTAGACAAGATGTCATCGACAACCCGCACTTAAGGACGCGACCCGGGCGCCGCATTCGCCACCGTTATCCCGGCAGCCCTTCTGTACGTATACGCAACTGGCGGCCGCAATGCTTACAGTGAATGGCATCCAGTTCGTGACGAGACAGCCCGCAATCGGGGCACTCATACTTCACCTTGGTGGGACGGAAGATGGTCTGTACCAGCCGCAGGAATAGCGCCACGCCGACGATCATGATGACCACGGCCAGCAGCCTGCCGGTGCTGCCAACCAAAATAACGTCACCGAATCCCGTCGTCGTCAGTGTGGTGATCGTGAAGTACAGCGCATCGATGTAGTTGTTGATCGAGTCGTTGACCGGCACCTGGAACTCGTAAACGGTTGCCGTGACGAGAAAGATGAAGACGATCAGGTTCATCGCGCTGAAAATCACCTCCTCGTTCTTGGTGAAGACGCGGAAATGCTTGCGGAGTTCACGCACGACGACGTATGAACGCAACAGGCGCAGCGACCGGACGAGACGCAGAAACGCGAAGTTGCCGATCAATGCAGGCACGAACAGCGAGGCGATTACGACGAAATCGATGACGGTCATCGGCTTGACGAGGAAAGCCCCGCGATCTCTCTGGGCTGCAAGCCTGCAAAGAAAATCGATGACCAGGATTACGCCGATGATCATGTCGACCGTGACGATCCAGCCGTAGGGATCGAGGAACGTCGTCACCACGAAATAGCTGATCACCAGCAGATCGAATACAAGGAACAGATACTGTGCGCGCAACGCTCGCGGCGACAGGCCATAGTAAATCTCGCGGCAGGCGGCGCTGAAACCCTTCATGAGCGCCTCCCAAGTTCGCGTGCCGCAGCCGCCAGGTCTTCCTCCGTGTCGACGCCTGCACCGGGCCGTACGTCGGGGACGCCGACCCTGATCGTCATGCCGAGCGACAGTGCGCGTAACTGTTCGAGATGCTCTGCAAGCTCGATCGCCGACGGCTCGGATGCCACCAGCCTGCGCAGTATCCCGCAGCGATACGCATATATGCCGTGGTGGTGCAGTGCCGCTGCCCTCGCGTCCGAAAGTCGTGCCGCATCCCGCGGGAATGGAATCATTGCGCGACTGAAGTAGATCGCGAAGCCGTCGTTGTCGAGTATGACCTTAACGACGTTCGGGTTGCTGAAGTCTTCATCCGACCGGATCGGCGATGCCAGCGTGGCGAGGTCGGCCGACGACTCGTCCAGCAAGATCGCACATTGGTCGATCAATTCGGGCGGCATCGCCGGTTCGTCGCCCTGCAGGTTGATAACGATGGTCTCGTCGTGCCAGTCCATCAGATCGGCCACTTCCGCGATGCGCTCTGTGCCGGAGCGATGATGATCGCCTGTCATACATACGGTTGAACCGAAGCTCTCGGCGACTTCTGCGATGCGCTCATCGTCTGTCGCAATTACAACGTCCCGCGCACCGCTCTCGGAGCCGCGTCGGTATACGTGCTCGATCATGGTTTTGCCGTTGATCTCCCGCAACGGCTTGCCGGGCAAGCGCGTCGACGCGTAGCGCGCCGGAATGACGACCACAAAATCAATCATTGTCTGCCTGCTCGTTTCGCATGCGCGATTCAATCTGCTCCAGCCAGGGCGCGGCGATTACTGGGTCGATCTCGACATCCACCGGTACATACCAGAAGCGGTCTGCTACCTGACGTGGAAACTTAACAGCGTCTTTTTCTGTCATCAGGATATCGAAGCTGTCACCGAAGTCGAGTTCGCCGGGGTCCAGCGGCGCATGATCGGGATATGCGTGCTCGATTACCTGCACGCCGTGTCCGCGTAAGGTATCGAAGAAGCGACCGGGATTTCCTATCGCAGCCACGGCGTGCACCGTCGTGCCAGCGAAGCGATCAAGCGAGCGGGTCAGCGAGCCGTTCAGCCTGCGAGCATCGGTGGCGACAAGCCGAAATTCGATCGCATTCTGCATCCCGGTCGGCATGTCTCCGCTTCGTTCGCGCAGTCGGCCATTGATCAGAACCTGATCCACCTCCCCGATGCGGCTGACCGGCTCGCGCAGCGGTCCGGCAGGAAGCAACTTCCCGTTCCCGAGCCCCCTGGCGCCATCAACAACACAAATCTCGTAATCCCTGGCCAGCGCATAATGCTGCAGGCCGTCATCCGCAATAACGATGTCGGCGCCATCCTGGACCAGCATCGCCGCGCCGCGCGCACGATCGGCATCTACGACGACCGGACGGCCGGTCCGCATTGCGATGAGCACCGGTTCGTCGCCAACCACGGCCGGATCGCTACGGGCATCGACGCGCATGGACGTGCCCGATTTGCTGCCGCCATAACCACGGCTGACGACTCCTGGTGAGAAGCCACGCTCTGCCAGCGAACCGGCCAGCCATACGGTCACCGGGGTCTTGCCCGTGCCCCCTGCCGTGACATTGCCAATGACAATGACTGGAACTTTCGCACGCCGTGTGCGCATCAGACCTGCGCGATACAGGAAGCGCCTGCCCGCGGATAGCAGCGAGTAGACACCCGACAGCGGCAGCAACACGCGGTACCAGCCGTGCCCGCCGTACCAGGCACGATGGAACCAGGTGTGAGCCGTGTCCTTCACCGCAAAAGAATCATTGCTCGCTGAACTGCATCCGATACAGCACCGCGTAGTGGCCGCCGGCCGCGAGCAATTCGGCATGCGTCCCGGACTCGACGATCCTGCCCGCATCCAGGACGATTATGCGGTCGGCGTTTTCAACTGTCGAAAGCCGGTGCGCTATTACGAGCGTCGTCCGATTCTTCATGAGTTCCGCGAGACCCTCCTGGATGTGACGTTCGGACTTCGAGTCCAGTGCAGACGTAGCCTCGTCCAGGATGAGTACCGGTGCGTCCTTCAGTAGCGCCCTGCCGATAGCGACGCGCTGCTTCTGCCCACCGGACAGCAACGCACCGCGATCACCGACCCTGGTCTCGAGGCCCTTCGGCAGCTCATTTGCGAAGTCGAGGACATGGGCGGCCTCGGCTGCCCTGAGTAGTTCTTCCCGCGAATGCACGCGGAGTTCCCCATACGCGAGATTATTCGCAATCGTGTCGTCGAACAGGACCACATCCTGGCTGACCAGGCTGATGTTGTCACGCAGGTTGGACAGCTTGTAGTCGCGGATCGATACGCCGTCCAACAGTATGTCGCCGGCGCTCACTTCGTAAAAGCGCGGCAGCAGACTTACGAGCGTGGATTTACCACTCCCGGAATGGCCGACGATAGCGAGCGTCTGCCCTGCGCCAATCGACACGGAGACATCGCTCAGCACCGCGCCATCCTCTTCACCATAACCGAAGCTGACGTTGCAGAACTCTATGTCCCCGCGAACGTCATTCTTCTCGATCGAACCCGTGTCGATCTCGTCGGGCTCGTCCATGATCGAGAACAGGCTGTCCGCTCCAGCGACACCGCGTTGCAGTGTGGCATTCACGTTGGTGATGCGCCGGACCGGTTGCAGCATCAGCATCATGGCGCTGAAAAAGGAGATGAACTGTCCGGCGGTGAGGTGACCTTCGAGCGACTCCCGGCTGGCCATATAGATAACCAGGGCCACCCCGAAACCGAATATCGTCTGCGTGACGGCCACTCCCATCGACCTGACGCGAATCAACTTGAGATTCTGTTTGCGATTCCTCTCGTCGACCTCGGCAAGACGATCACGCTCATAGTTATAGCCACCGAACATCTTGACTACCCAGTTGCCGCGGACGATTTCTTCCGTCACCTGCGTGACTTCACCCACGGAGTCCTGGATGCGATTGCTGTAACGCCTGAAGGCGACCCCCAGAACCCTGATGAGCAGCGCTATGACGGGAAAGAGAATGACTACGAACACCGTTAGCCTTGGGCTCTGGATCAGCATCACGCCGAATGCGGCAAATACTGTCAATACGTCGCGAATGGCGATCGTAACCACGCTCGTCACGGATTCTGCGACCATCTCGACGTTGTAGGTCATGCGTGACAACAGTGGCCCGGTCGATCGATCATCGAAGAACCGGGATGGCAGGGTAAGAAACTTATTGAAGACTTCCCGCCGCAACGAGCTGATTACGCTACGGCCGATCCAGCCCAGCGATGCCTCCGTGGCAAAACCGGCGATACCGCGGGCAATAAAAATCCCGATGAAAGCGATCGGCAACCACTTTGCCGTTTCGAGATTCCTTGCGACGAGCGCCTCATCCATCAACGGTTCCAGCAAGTAGACGAGGCTCGCTTCGATCAGTGCAGTTGCGGCCATGCCAATAACGGCAATGATCCCGATTCCCTTGTGCGGCAATACATAGCGCCACAGCCGTTTGTAAATATCGGCGGTATCACGGTCAGTTGGCGTACTTGCGGCGATGGGTGGTCTCCCGTTTGCGCCTAGTCGTCGGCCGTATCGTTGACGGTTGCGATGTTGATCTGGGTAAAGCCGAGACGACCGGCCACATCCATGGCCGTGACGACATACTGGTGCTTGGCATTGGCGTCCGCGCTAATCGTCAGCGGCAGCTGGTTGTTGCCGCCGGATATCTTCTGCAGCGCATTGCGGATAGTCTCGGGCCGGGTATTGATGAGTTCGCGGCCATTCACGAAGTAGGTACCAACCTCGGTAATCATGATGTCGATCTGGTCCGGTGTCTCCTCGACAATCGCGGGACTGTCCGCCTCGGGAAGACGCAGCTGGATCTGCGATTGCTTCACGAAACTCGTGGATACCATGAAGAAGATCAGCAGCAGCAACACGACATCTATCAGCGAGGTCAGGTTGACCTCGGGCTGCGATTTCGGCCGAACACTGAGTCTCATTCGCCGCCCTTCTGCTGCCGACGGTGCAGCGCCTCGACCAGCTTGATCGCTTCTTTCTCCATGTTCACGACCAGCGTGTCGACACGATTTCGGTAGTAGCGATAGCCGATAAGCGCCGGTATCGCGACAGTCAGTCCGGCGGCGGTCGTGATCAGTGCTTCGGCAATGCCGCCGGCGAGCGCGGTGGGATTGCCAACCCCGTGCGTGGTAATAGCGGTGAATACTTTCACCATGCCGATGACCGTGCCCAACAGTCCCAGCAGAGGCGAAATGGCCGCCACCGTGCCAAGCGTTTCGAGGTAGCGCTCGAGCTCGTGCACAACGTGTCGCCCGGTGTCTTCGATGCTGTCTTTCATGACCGCCCGCTCACGGTCGCGATTGATGAGCCCCGCCGCAAGAATCTGTCCCAGTGGCGAACCCTGGTGCAGGCTCTGGATCTGCTTCTGGTCTAGCTGGTCTTTCTTTACCCAGCCCCAGACCTTGCTGGTCAGATCTTCCGGAATCACGCGCTTTTGCTGTAGCGTCCAGAAGCGCTCCAGGATGATACCCATGGCGATGATGGCGCAAAGGATGATCGGCGCCATCAGCCAGCCACCGGATTTGACGATTTCAACCATACGATCGGACTCGGGGGAAAAATGAAATATACAGCGCCGGGATCGAAAATTCTCCCCGCTCATCGAACCGGCTACTCGTGCCACAGCCTGCGGCTATGCGGACGATGCCGCGTCAGTCGGGCGATTCCGGTCTGATCGCAGAGCCTGAGTCCGATCGCGCCATCGCGCGCAGAAACAAGCACCGTCGCACCGGACTCCTGCCAGCGCCTGACGACTTGAGGACGCGGCAAACTCCAGCGATTCCGGTACCCGGCTGAGACGAGCGCAACTTCCGCAGATACGGCGCTCACGAAGTCGACGCTCGAGGACGTGATGCTGCCGTGATGCGGTACGAGGACGGCATCGACGCCGCCCGGCTCACCGGATTCTGTTAGCGCCCGTTCGGCACCATGCTCGATATCACCGGTTAGCAGCAGGCGTGCGTCTCCGGCCGCGACCAGAATGACGCAGGACGCATCGTTGCCCGAGAGCCCTGCATCGGCAGGCGGATGCAATACCCGGAATGTGACCCCGTCCCAGCGCCATGCCTGGCCCCGCTGACAGGCAGTTCCCCGTCCTGCAGCCAGCGAGTCCGGCTCTCCTGCCAGTACCGACTCTGTATCGATACTGGCGAGGACGGAGGCTGTGCCGCCGGAGTGATCGATATCCGAGTGCGACACGATAAGCCGGTCGATTCTCCGGATGCCCTGGGCCGACAGGTAGGGCAAAACCACACGGCTTGCCATGTCACCGCCGCCAGGATACGCGGCGCCCGTGTCGTACAGCAGCGTCCGCTGGCGGGTACGTGCGACGACAGCGAGCCCATGTCCTACATCCAGCATGCGCACGTCGACGCAGCCATCGGGTGGGCCCTCCACCCGGTTTGCAGCAAGCACGAGTGCGGCCAGCAGCGCGACGTGGCGGCCGGGCCAGGCTGTCGGCAGAGCAACCCAGGCAATCACAGACGCGAGACAGATGCCATTGATGCCGTCGATAGACGTCGTGGCAACCGCTCCGTACGGGACTAATATTGCGAGGTCGATGAGCCATTGCAGTAATTCGACACTCGCGCCCGACCCACGCAGAGCTGCGTCGCCGGCGATGGCGAGGGGTCCGTCGAGTGCCACACCGGCAAGTGCGAGCGGCACGGTCACGATGCTGAAAAGCGGCACGGCGACAAAATTCACCAGCGGCGCGACAAAAGACACGCGGCCGAAATTCGTCACCGTCAACGGCATTAGCCCGAACAGCAGGAATACCTGCACTGCCGCGAGTTGAATCACGCTGCCCACGAGCCGCACTATCCCGGGGCGATTCGGAACTGTGGTCCGGCGCCTTGCGAACCATAGCAGCAGGAACACGGCCGCAAACGAAAGCTGAAACCCGGGTGCCAGCGTGGTGAGCGGGTCGACTGCAACGACCAGAACACAGACAGCGGCAAGAACTGCAAACGGGCGCGGCTCTCGTGACCGTAGTATTGCGGTTACCAGCAGGAGCATCATCAGGCTTGCTCGTCGAGCCGGCACGGCGAAACCTGACAGGAAGGCATAACCGGCCGCAACGACCAGTGCGCCAAGCCAGGCGATCTTCAAATGGTTGCCGCCAAGACGCATCGCGGCGCAGCCCACAACGATCAGAAACCAGGCGGCCGTTGCCGCGAGGCCAACATGCAGTCCCGAGATGGCCATCAGGTGGCTGGTTCCGGACTTCGAGTATCGCAGCCACCGCTCCGCCGAGATGCCGTGCCGCGCGCCGACGGAAATCGCCGCAACGACCGCCGCCGTATCTGTGTCCTCGAGGACCGTTCCCAGCCGCCGGACGATCCGCTGCCGCAGGCGGTCTAACGAACTGCCGGCTTCTCGTTGCAGCCGCAGATTGCGCGGCCCGTCGACGACGTAACCCGTCGCACCGACGCGCTCCCGGAACAGCCAGGCCTCGTAGTCGAACACCCCGGGATTGCTCGTTCCGCGCGGCCGCCGCAGCCTCACTTCCAGCTGCCATACGTCGCCGATTTGTGGACGTTCAGCGGCCTTATACCAGCTCAGGCGCACTCTCGGCGGAATTCGCGGATCGTCGACCGGCCGCGCGACCAGGCTGATCGTGTCGCCACTGTGGCGTGGGAAACTGGTGATCTGGAGCACCGTCAGCATGCTGTCGCCCTCGAACTTCGGCGGGAGCCGGAGGTCGACTACATGCACCCCATGCAACATGAAAACGCCAAACCCGGCGGTGAACCAGGCGGTCGCCCGGCGTCCCCCGGCGAGCCACGCGAAAACGGCGCCGAACAATGCCGCCGGTAGTAGAACGTAATTGGAGACAAAGCTGGTAAAGTGCAGCGCGTAAGCACCTGCCAGCAGGCTCAAACAGGATTTGATCATCGCGTGGCTGTCGCATCGGCCGCAGACTCAGGGATCGCCCTGCTCAGGTAATCGGAAACAACGACGAATGCCAAGACGCTTTTTCAGGAAGTTTGCATTCAAACGCCACGATTACGGGGACAAGTGGTTTCTCGCGCCGTTCCGTCACCTGATGCACGATCATCGCCTGTGGAGCATACGCCGCAAGAATGTCGTACCTGCCGTCGCGCTGGGAGTGTTCTTCGCATTCATGCCCTTTCCGGGACACCCGCTCTGGGCTACGTTCGCGGCACTCGCACTGCGCGTGAATATCCCGATCGCGGCACTGACAACGTTTATCAGCAATCCGCTGACCATGGGCCCAATGTATTTCTTCGCGTACCAACTCGGCGTGTTGCTACTCGGCGTAGAGCAGAAGCCGTTTGAAATTGAAATGTCCTTCGACTGGGTTACCCACACGTTCGTGAACATCTGGCAGCCGATGCTGCTTGGCTGCGTGCTGCTCGGCACGTCGGCAGCGCTCCTCGCTTACCTTACGCTCGACCTCGTCTGGCGAAGTTCACTGGGCCAGTACAAGAGCCGCAAGCGCAAACAGCGGCGGGACCGGGAAATCTGACCTAAGGCTGCTCGACCAGTCGCCCGTCTTCCAGGACGAGGACCCGGTCCATTCGTTTCGCGATCGAGTGATCGTGGGTAACGATGACGAGACTGGTGCGCATCTCGCGGTTCAGTTCCAGCATTAGGTTGAGGACGTGCTCGCCGTTGCCCGCGTCGAGATTGCCCGTCGGCTCATCCGCAAGTACCAGTTGCGGCCGCGTTATCAGGGCGCGTGCCACGGCTGCGCGCTGGCGCTCGCCTCCCGACAACTCGCCGGGCTTGTGTGTGAGGCGCTCTCCGAGTCCGACGCGGCCGAGAAGGTCGCGGGCTTTGGCGAGCGCGTCAGGCCTGTGCTCGCGACGGATAAGCAACGGCATCGCGACGTTTTCCTCGGCCGTGAACTCCGGCAACAGGTGGTGAAACTGGTACACGAAACCTATGTATCGATTGCGCAGGTCTCCTTTGGCCTTCTCGTCGCCTCCGTGCATCGCCACGCCGTCGACCAGCACGACGCCTTCATCGGGATCGTCAAGACCACCCATGATCTGTAAAAGCGTGGTCTTGCCGGAGCCCGACGTGCCGATGATGGCGACGCGCTCGGCTGGCGCCACCTCCAGATCGACGCCACGGAGAACCTCCAGTACCGAATCGCCCTCCCTGAATCGCCTCACGACGCCGCGGCATTCCAGCACGTTGCGATTGCTGTCAGTCATAGCGCAACGCCTCCGCCGGCGCCGTCCGCGCAGCGACCCATGCCGGGTAAAGCGTGGATACCAGCGCCAGTACGAGTGCGATCAATCCGATTTTTACGACATCAGCCACGCGCAGCTCGGACGGCAGGTCGCTGATGAAATACACCTCCGCTGCCAGGAACTTGATGCCGAATAGCGCTTCGAGTTGTGTCACCACCGCCTCCAGGTTGATCGCAAGCAGAACGCCGAAGAATATGCCGGCCAGCGTGCCGACGATACCGATCACGCTGCCCTGCGTCACGAAGATCCTGAGGATACTCGAGGGTCGCGCACCCACCGTGCGAAGTATGGCGATGTCCGCCTGCTTCTCCTTTACCACCATCACCAGTGTGGAAACGATGTTGAACGCGGCAACAGCCACGACCAGCAACAGGATGACGAAAAGTATCGACTTGGTTATCTGGATAGACCGAAAGAAATTTACGTGACGGCGAGTCCAGTCGCTGATCAGCACGAGTGCACCGTGCTCGAGCGCGACCTCGCGGACTATCGCATTGGCGTCGAAGATCTCCGTAACCGACAGCCTGACGCCCGTCACCGTGTCTCTCTTTCGATACAGCTTCTGCGCGTCGCCGATGTTGATGAAGGCGAGGCGGCGGTCGAATTCGTACATGCCGACGCGATAAATACCGCTCACAGTGAATCGCTTGGTCCTGGGGACGACACCGGCGGGTGTCACGATGCCCTCGGCAAGCGTTACTGTCACCTTGTCACCGACACCAACCTGCAGTTCTTTCGCCAGTTCCACGCCCAGCACGGCGTTGAACTCTCCGGACTCCAGGCTTGCCAGCTCGCCCTCGAGCATCAGCTGCGCTACGCCCGACACCGCATCTTCCTGCGCCGGATCGATACCGCGGATTTCCGCACCGCTCAGCTTTTCGCCGAAGACCATCAGCGCCTGGCCGCTCACGTAGGGCGCCGATGCAGTAACCCTGGGATTCCTGGCAGCGGTGGCCTGCAGGTCCTGCCATTCTTCGAGCTCGCCCTCGACACCCTCGATACTTGCGTGCGCGGTCATTGCAAGCAGGCGATCCTTGAGCTCCCGCTCGAAACCGTTAACTACCGATAACACGATGATCAATACCGATACCGCGATAGCAATGCCGAGCATCGAAATCGCCGATATGAGAGATACGAAACTATTGGCGCTGCGCGAGCGCACGTACCGGCTGCCGATCCACGTTTCATACCGCCTGGCCACGACGACTATTCGTACCTCAGGGCGGCAGCCGGATTGACGAGGGCCGCACGCCGCGCCGGATACAGCGTGGCCAGCGAGGTCAGCAGGAATGCGGCGATCGATATGACTGCGACGTCTGGCCACTCGAGTTCCGAGGGGATGCGCGTTACGTAATAGACGTCCCCGGGCATGATCTGGAAGCCGAACAGCTGCTCGAGTACGGGCACGATGACGGGCACATTGATAGCGAGAATGATGCCGAGCAACACACCGACGAGCACGCCCGCCCAGCCAATCATCGCACCTTGTACGAAGAAGACACGCACCACTCCGTTGGGACCCATACCCAAGGTTCGCAGGATGGCAATATCATTCGTCTTGTCGGTTACGACCATTACGAGGCTGGCGACTATATTGAATGCTGCGACACCGATAATCAGCGAGAGAATCAGCGACATCATCATCTTCTCGAGCTTGATCGCCCGAAAGTAGCTTGCGTTCTCGACAGTCCAGTCGCTGGCCGTCACGCCGTCGAGTCGCTGCACCAGCCTCTTCGAGATAGCCGGCGCAGCCATGACATCATGAGCCCGAAAGCGAACGGCAGTGACTTCATCTCCGAGATCCAGGACCCCCGCGGCGTCGTATGCGTTTACAAGCGCGAGAATACTGTCGTGATCCTGCAGACCCGCCTCGAAGACACCCGTCATGACGAAGCGCTCGAGCACCGGTTCAATGGTTCCGTCGCCGACAGGCCGTGGAACCAGCAAGACGACCCCGTCGCCGATCCGCACGCCGAGATCGTAGGCAAGTACCCGCCCAAGAATGATGCCGCGGCTGCCGGGTTGCAGGTTCGACAACTCACCCTCGACGAGGTTGATGACGTCGCCGGACAGGCGATCTTCGTACCCGGGCTCGATGCCGTGCACGATAACGGCCCTCAGGTCGCGACCGGACTGGATCATTCCTTCGAGTTCGACGACCGGCGCCGCCGCAGCAACTCCGTCCTCTGCCTCCACGTCGCTGACGAGTTGCCGCCAGTCACTGGTTACGCCGTGGTTTCCCGTTACGAAACCGTGCGCCGACATGCTCAGCAGCCTGCTGCGCAGTTCGCCTTCGAAGCCGTTCATCACGGAAAGAATGACGATCAGCGCGGCAACGCCCAACGCAATACCAATCAGCGATATGAGCGTGATGAATGAAACGAATCGGGTGCGGCGCTTCGCGCGCAGGTAACGAAGCCCGATAAAGAGTTCAACGGGATTGATCATCGACACGCATTAAACCACAAAGGACGGGCGGCAGTTCATGCTGTTCCAGCCCGACCAAACTGTGACACACTTCTCAATACGCGCGTTTTGCACCCGTCTCGGGCTGCAAACGGACATCGATCCTGTTTTTTGACCCGGCCGCCGGTGCTATATTGCTTCGGCAAGCACTTGGAGAGGCATCATGCAGAAGCTGCGTTTACTCACAATTCTCGGTCTGGCCTTCGGTCTGATGGCAAGCGCCAATGCGGACACGCTGAAGACCTCGGGCATCAGCGCAGGCGAAGACGGCTCGCGCCCCGTGCGCGGCACGACCCAGGCCCAGGTCGAATCGAAGTACGGCAGCCCGGTGTCGAAGAAGGCAGCGGTGGGCGATCCGCCAATCTCTCGCTGGGAATACCAGGGTTTCACGGTCTATTTCGAATACGACCGCGTAATCCACGCCGTCCTCAAGCGCTAGGCGAATTTCTCCTCCGCGAACTCCGGCGCCCGGGCACCGCCCGGGCGTTTTCATTTCCCCCGAACACCCCCCCGGGAGCCGGGCCCGACCCGCTCCTGAATGAGATCATTACAGGCGCCCGGGTCATTTCTCTCCCTCATGGCTCGCTTCGCTGCGGTTTACTTCGGTCGAAAAACGCCCCGGGCGCCTCGATGCCTGCCAGGTCGTCCCGAAACCCGGTTCGGGGCATTTGTCGACGAGGCCTAAAGCGAGCGCAGCGAGCCATGAGGGAGACAAATGCCGCAGACCGGGCTTCTTGCATTCCGACAAATCGCGGGTCGGGGAGCCCTGCCGCAGTTTGGTCGAACAGACCGTGTGGAGAGACTCGGGCGGCGCGACTATAATCGCGGGCCCGTTCCCGGTTGCCCCCGTCGTGTCCGAAACCAAATTCCTGATAGCGGAAGCCCTGGCGTCCCGCCGCAATGCCGGCTGGGGCAGCCTCGTCGGGGCGAGCGCTTCTCTCGCATTCGCGGAACTCGCACGCCAGGCCGACGCACCCCTGCTGGTACTCGCCGACGATCCGCGCCACGCCGATCAACTGGAGGCCGAACTGCGCTTCTTCGCCGGCGGGTCATTTCCGGTACTGCATTTCGTCGAATGGGAAACCCTGCCCTGGGACAGTTTTTCACCTCACCAGGACATCGTCTCGCAGCGCCTCCTCGTCCTGTCGAAACTGCCATCGATGCGACGCGGCGTCATCGTTGCTCCGGCGTCAGCGCTGCTGCAGCGGCTGCCGCCACTGGACTACGTTGCCGCCCGCTCGCTGTCGTTGCGCAATGGCCAGCAACTGTCCCACGACGATTTCACGGAATCGTTGACGTCGGCAGGTTACCTGCGGGTTCCGCAGGTAACCGAGCACGGTGAATTCGCAGTCCGTGGCTCGCTGATCGACGTATTTCCGATGGGCTCGGCGACGCCCGTGCGCATCGACTTCTTCGACGACGAAATCGAGTCGTTACGATATTTCTCGGCGGAGTCGCAAATCTCGGGCGACACCATAAGCTCGATCGAACTGCTTCCTGCGCGGGAGGTACCGCTGGACGATGACGCGATCCGGGTGTTTCGCTCGCGTTATCGAGAGCGTTTCGAAGGCCAGCCGAGCCGTTCGCGCGTGTATCGGGAAGTGTCGGAAGGCATCGCTCATGGCGGGATCGAATATTACCTGCCGTTGTTCTTCGAGCAGACCGCCGGCCTCGCCGATTACCTGGCGGAGGACTGTATTGTCATCAGGCCCGACGGGCTGGCCGGTCTGCTCGAGCGGACATGGGCCGAAATCGAAGAACGGCACGAACTGTGCAGCCTCGATCCTGAGCGGCCCGTGCTCGATCCCGGCGAAACATTTGCAGCGGCCGACACCGTCACGTCGCAACTGGAACGCCGCCGGAATGTCCGCTATTCAGCACAATCGCTTGCCGAGGATCCAGACGTACGCAATCTGCCCACGCGCATGCCGCCGGCGCTCAGGGTGGAAGCTCGCTACGAAGATCCGGCTGGCGCTTTGATGCATTTCCTCGAGAGTTTCGAGGGCCGCGTACTGTTTACGACAGACTCGGCCGGCCGCAGAGAACAGGTGTACGAACTTCTGTCAGGTCGCAGCCTCGACCTCGTCCGCGTGGATCAGTGGTCCGAGTTTGCCGCAGGCAGTCACCGCATCGGCGTTGCGATCGCGCCGCTGGAAAACGGCGTTCTCCTGCCCGATGCGCGGCTCGCGATCATCAGCGAGCAACAGCTGTTCGGCGACCGTGTGCGCACCAGTCGGCGACGCCGGCGGGCCGAACGGGATCCGGAGGCGATCATCCGCCAGCTGGACGATCTCGAGGAAGGATCCCCGGTCGTACATGCGGAGTACGGCGTGGGCCGGTACATCGGCCTGATCACACTCGATGTCGGCGGCATCCAGGGGGAATTCCTGCATCTCGAATACGCGGATGGCGACAAGCTATACGTGCCCGTGCATGCGCTCGAATTGATATCCCGATACACCGGCACGTCGCCCGAGAACGCCCCGCTGCATCGCCTGGGCAGCGACCAGTGGGAAAAAGCACGACAGCGTGCCATAAGCAAGATCCGGGATGCGGCAGCCGAACTCCTGGACATATATGCGCGCCGGGCCGCGCGTACCGGATATCGCTTTCACTGGTCCGAAGCGGATTACCGGGCGTTCGAGAGCGGTTTCCCGTTCGACCCCACGGACGACCAGGCGCGGACCATCGACGAGGTGCTCGAGGACCTGGCATCCGGTGAACCGATGGACCGCATCGTTTGCGGGGATGTCGGCTTCGGCAAGACAGAGGTGGCCTTGCGCGCCACGTTCGCCGTGGTTCATGGCGGCAAACAGGTGGCAGTCCTGGTGCCTACGACGCTGCTCGCTCAGCAACACGGCCAGAATTTCCGCGACCGTTTCGCCGACTGGCCGGTTCGTATCGAAGTCCTGTCGCGCTTTCAGTCACCGAAGCAGGTGCGCGGGATCGTAGACGGCATGAAGTCCGGCGCAGTCGACGTCGTAATCGGTACACACAAGCTGTTGCAACATACGAAGTCTTTCAAGGACGTCGGCCTCGTCATCATCGACGAAGAACATCGCTTCGGCGTGCGGAACAAGGAAGCCATTCGCTCACTACGCAGTGATGTCGACGTACTGACGCTCACGGCCACACCGATTCCACGCACCCTGAACATGGCGATGGGCGGAATCCGCGACATGTCGCTGATTACGACGCCGCCGGCGGAGAGGCTGTCCGTCAAGACTTTTGTCGGTGAATGGAACGACGTCGTTATACGGGAAGCCTGCCTGCGCGAGATCAAGCGCGGCGGCCAGGTCTACTTCGTACACAATCGCGTCGAGGACATCGGCCGCATCGGCGAGCACCTCGAAAAGCTCGTACCGGAGGCGACCCTCCGAGTCGGCCATGGGCAGATGCCGGAACGCGAACTCGAGCAGGTAATGCTGGATTTCTATCACCGCCGGTTCAACGTGTTGCTGTGCACGACGATCATCGAGAGCGGCATCGACGTACCCACCGCAAATACGATCATTATCAACCGGGCCGATCGTTTCGGCCTCGCACAGCTCCACCAGCTGCGTGGCCGGGTCGGCCGCTCTCACCATCGCGCCTATGCCTACCTGGTCGCACCTCCAAAAGCGGCGATGACCGCCGATGCCGTTAAACGTCTCGAGGCGATCGACTCGCTGGAGGATCTCGGTTCCGGCTTTACGCTTGCCACTCACGATCTGGAAATCCGCGGTGCCGGCGAATTGCTCGGCGATGAACAAAGCGGCCAGATCCAGGAAATCGGGTTTTCCCTTTACACGGAGCTGTTGGCACGGGCCGTCGAATCGCTACGTTCGGGTCGCGAGCCGGACCTCGACAAGCCGCTCGACGCCGGCGTCGATATCAACCTGCACGTTGCCGCCCTGCTTCCCGACGACTACGTGCCCGACGTGCATCTGCGCCTCATGCTGTACAAACGCATCTCCGGGACAAAGACGGCAGCGGAGCTGCGCGAATTGCAGGTCGAGCTCATCGATCGATTCGGGCTTTTGCCGGATGCGACGAAGAACCTCATGCGAATCGCGGCGCTGAAACAGCGCGCCGCGGCGTTAGGTATCGAGAAGATCGATGCGGCCGACACGGGCGGCTACCTCGTATTCGGCGATGACAGCCGGATTGACCCTGTCGCGCTCGTCCAATTAGTGCAAAATGACAGCCGCAGCTACCGGCTGCAGGGCTCGCACCGGCTTAGCTTCAGGCTCGATCTTACGGATGTCGAGGCACGCTTCCGGGCGATCGAGGACCTCATGGGGATGCTCGCCCCCAAACAGGGCAGCGAACAGACGGGCTGAAGGTCAATAGGTGAAAGACTTTATGATGCGCCGAGTGACGACAACCATCGTGATGATACTGGCATGGGCAACAGCAGCGGCCCAGACCGTTGTCGAACCCGAAGTCACCAACTATCCGCGTTACACCGTGGAAGTGATCATCTTCGAATACGCGGAAGACGTCTCTGCCGGCACTGAACGATTCCTGCCGGAGGAGCCGCCGCTAACTGAGGCCGGCGAAACTGCCGAGGGCGAACGCGTCTTCGGGGATGCCGGAACCATAGCCGAATCTCGACCGGTTCCTTCTCCCGACGCGGACTCTGGCACGGGCGTTGACGGCCAGGAGGGCCAATCGACCGAACCCGAATTCGTGCTGCACGTCGAGGACGAGTTCACCTTGACCGATATCGCCAGCAAGCTGGAGAAGCTGGACGTCTACCGGCCCGTCATGCACTTTGCATGGACCCAGGTCACCCGTCCGGAAGAGGAAACCCAGCCGATCGAGCTGCGAGCGCTGGCGGAACCCGCCGAGGGACTCGATGGCAGTTTTACGCTGTACCTGAGCCGTTACCTGCATCTCGTGGTCGATCTGAGCCTGGAGCCGAATGCCGCCCAAACGGACCCGGTCGCCATCGACGAGACAGTATCGGTATACGGCGACAGCCGCGCTAGTGACAGCTATGAGGGGTTGCTGCCGGCACCCTTGCGCTTCCGTATCTCCGAGGACCGTATCTTCAAAAGCGGCGATCTGCGCTATTTCGACCACCCGAAATTCGGTGTGCTTGCGAAAGTCAGTCGGGTCGAGGAACCGGAGGAAGAGGAATCCGAGCCCGGGCTAGTCGGAGAACTCGGCCAGTAGATCGTCGAGAAACTTCCCCGCGCCGCGCGATTCTTCCGCCGCCTGCACCAGCCCGACGCGGAACGATACGGTGACGAATCGGCCTGCCCTGGAGCGCGGGTGGTGGAGTCCCAGCTCCCGCACTGCCGTCGAGATTCTTGCAGCGAAATCCTGTACAGCATGCTCGTCCGGGGCGTGTGAAAGCACGGCCAGCCGCTCGCCGTCCAGCCTCCCGACCACGTCACTCGCACGCCGCAGGCAGCGCCGGATGGCCTGACCGACCCGCCGCAGACAGGAGTCTGACGCGTGCCGACCAAACACGTCGACGTAGGCACCAAAGTCGTCGAGCACGAATACGACGACCGCAATCGCGCTCCTCTCGCGGGCCGCAACCGCCCAATCGTGCTCGAGCACTTCGCGAAATGCCCGCCCGTTCAGAAGTCCGGTCACGGGATCGTCGCGCGACAGGTCGCGGATGCGTCGTTTTGCCTTGAGCAGCGCATGCTGCACTTCAGAACCTGCCGTCGAGGCGCCACCGGATCCGCCGCGCCAGAACGCTGCGTAAAAGCTGGCCCCGGCTTCACCCGGCAATGCGAGAGGCTTGAGCACGAGGAGAAACTCGCGCCCGCCCTGTTCCACGGGAAAGCTCGTCTCCTGCTTCGAACGCACGGCTTCACTGATCTCGAGCGCCAGCTCGCGGCCAACCATCTGCTCGATGACGTCGGCGAACGGTCTGCCGTCGGAATTCTGGCCGCCGATAGCGGCAAACGCCCGGTTACTCAACGCGACCGGCCACTCCGAATGATCGACGCGCACGACCACAACGGGCTCCGCGGATTCCGCGAGCACCTGTTCGAGAATGCGTCTGTTGACCGGTTCCATCATTCAAGCGTCGAGTTTGAGTTCGGGCGGCTCGGTCCATTTTGACAATTGCGAGTGCGCCTCCACCCACTGGTCACTGGCGAGCAGTGATTCACGCATAACGTGCCCTGTTCCATGCAATCTCGCAAGCCGCACCAGCGAAAGCGGGTTCGAGTAATCGCGCAGCGCCCTCACCGTCGCCTGTGCGGCGTCGCGGTCATTGCACACCAGTACCATGTCGCAGCCGGCATCCAGGGCCCGACGCGCGCGCTCCGGCATACTGCCATACGCGCGGGTTGCCTTCATGCTGAGATCGTCGCTCAACACCGCACCGTCGAACCCCAACCTGGAGCGAAGTTCGCGCTGCACCCAGAACGGAGCAAAGCCGGCAGGTAGCGGGTCCAGTTCGGGGTAGACGATGTGCGCCATCATGACGCCGGCGACGAGCCCGTTGCTGATCAATTTGTCGTACGGCCGCATGTCGTCCAGCAGATCGCCGTATTCCCGGCGGTCGACCGGTAGCTGTTCATGAGAATCGGCAACGACCGCACCGTGGCCCGGGAAATGCTTGGCAACCGCGGCCATCCCGGCGCTGCGCAGTCCGCGCGAGAATTCGGCTGCCAGCTCTGCGACGACCTCCGGCTTGGCGTGAAAGGCACGGTCGCCGATGATCTCGCTTACACCCCAGTCCAGATCCACGCAGGGCGCGAAGCACAGGTCGATTCCACATGACCTGAGCTCTGCGGCGATCAGCCAGCCGGCCTGTCTTGCAAGCGCCAGAGCGCCCTTCGGGTCCGTGCCATACTGGCGCCCGACGACACGCATCGGCGGGACAGCCGTGAATCCGTCTCGAAAGCGCTGCACACGACCACCCTCATGGTCCACGGCAATGATTGGCGATGGGCTCCTGAGAGCGCGCACCTCGTCCACCAGGTCGGTAAGCTGTTGCGGCGAAACGTAATTGCGACTGAAGAGAATCAGTCCACCAACCGCAGGCTCCCGTAATAGATCACGATCAGCCGGCGTCAGGCTGAGACCATCGACGTCCAGCATCACCGGTCCGAGTGACATGCACTGCTCCACCAATAACCAATTATTGTTTGATTATTGACTATTTATTGAAAACAGCAATTGACTCGACATGCGCCGTATGGGGAAACATGTCGATAATGCCCGCCGCGTCGAGCGTATATCCCGCCTCGTTCACCAGCACGCCAGCATCGCGGGCGAGCGTGCCGGGGTGACACGATACATAGACGATTCGCGCCGGCTCCAGGCGCCCGATGCATCTTACGACGTCCGCCGCCCCGCTGCGGGCCGGATCCAGGAGCAGCCGGTCCCACGGCCCCTGCAACCAGTTTTCCGTACCGTCGATGGCGGCCAGGTCAGCCTGGCGGAATTCCGCATTCGTGATCGCATTGGCAGTCGCGTTATCGACCGCCCTGCGTACCAGCATTGCTTCGCCCTCGACGCCAAGCACTTCGCCACAGCGCCGGGCGAGCGGCAGGGAGAAGTTGCCGATGCCGCAAAACAGATCGAGCACCCTGTCCTGCTGCTCCGGCGCGAGCAATTCCAGCGCCCTGCTGATCATTGTCCGGTTTATCTCTGCGTTGACCTGCACGAAATCGATCGGTTCGAATTCGATGCGCACATCGAACTCCGGAAGTGTGTAGTAGAGCGGCTCGCGCTCACCCTCCGGATACAGCAGGCTGATCGAGTCCAGCCCCCCAGGCTGCAGAAATATACGCAGTCCATGCTCGTGGCCGAAACGGCGGAACTCGTCGAGATCGTCCGCCGTCGGCGCATCGAGTACCCGGAAAACGAGGGCTGTAGCATTGTCCGCCACTGCGACTTCGATCTGCGGGATGCGTGACCGTATCGATAGCTTCCCGACCAGGTCGCTCAACGGATCGATGAGATCATCAACGGGTGCGGCGAGCACCTCGCAGCGATGCATGTCGGTAATGAATGGTGCGTGCCGCTCGCGAAAGCCCACCAGCACCCGGCCTTTGGCGCTGACGTCCTTTACGGCGAGGCGCGCGCGCCGGCGGTAGTTCCACTCCGGGCCGGTGATCGGCTGCAGCCAGCGGCCGGGTTCGATACGGCCGATGCGTTCCAGGTTGTCTCTCAGGGTGTCGGATTTGATGGCGCGTTGCTGTGCGCTGCTAACGTGCTGCAGCGCACAGCCGCCACAGCGACCGAAGACGGCGCATTTCGCCTCCACGCGCTCCGGCGACGCAGTGATAACTTCGAGCAATTCGGCTTCGTCGAAATTACGCCGTGACTTGCGCCGCACGAAACGCACTTCTTCGCCGCTGAGCGCCCCGGCGACAAAAACCTTTTTACCGCTCGTGTCGGCAATGCCGCGTCCGTCGTGCGTAACCGACGAGATAGTTGCCGTCTCGGGCTGCCGTCTGCTTCGTGCCATCCCCGCGGCTTATCCGGACTCCGGCCACGCGTCGAGGAATTCGTCGAGGTGCGTCGCATCCATACCTTTCAGGGTTTCCCGAACCAACGCGAATTCGCGCTCGAGTCCAGGGGCATCGAGATTGCCGCGCATGAATTCGAACCGCAGGAAGATCAGCCAGGTATTGAGAACGTCAGTCTCGCAGTAGTCGCGGATCTCGCGAATACCGCCGGCAAGCCACTTCTCCCAGACCTTGTCGCCGCTCATACCCAGCTTTCCTGGAAACCCCAGCAGCACGGCGGTCTGATCCAGGCTCGCTCGTCCCCGGTGCTGGTAGCCGGACAGCACGTCCATCAGGTCGACGTGACGCCAGTGAAACCGGCCAAGGTAGTTATTCCACTTGTACTCCCGATCGCCATCGCCCACCTCCCAGTAGCGTGGCGCCTGTATGCCGTGCCTGAGCGCCCGATAGTGCAAGACCGGAAGGTCGAAACCGCTGCCGTTCCAGGAAACGAGATCTGGCGCGTAACGTTCGATGCCGTCGAAAAACCGACCGACGATTTCGGCCTCTGCGGATTCCTCGTCACCGAGACTCCAGACCTTGAAACTGTCTCCCGTGCGCAGGGCCACCGAAATTGCGACGACGCGATGCTGGTGCAGCGGCAGGAAGTCACTACCGGTCTGTTGATGACGCATGAAGGTCATCGCGGTAGCCACTTCATCGTCCGGAAGGCCCTCGAGCCCCCACATTCGGCGCCCGAATTCCACGTCCGGGACGGTTTCTATATCGAAAGAAAAACAGTGCATCTCAGGCCTTCTCTACTACGGCGAATGCGATTACGAGACCGGCATCGTCAGTCAGGCTGACATGGCCTTCGCCGATACCGAGGCGATCGCACACACGCCGGCCGCGCTCTGACCAGACGACGAGCGGCCGTCCCCAGTCGTTATTGGTTATGCCAACGTCCCGCAACCATACGCCATGGGCGAATCCAGTGCCCATTGCCTTCACCGTAGCTTCCTTGCCCGCGAATCGCATCGCGAGAAAACGGACCGGCCATCTTGTCTTGCGGAACAGCGCGAGTTCCTCCTCCATGAGGATGCGCCGGACGAAATGCTCACCGAAGCGATCGTAAGTGGCCTGTATTCGCGACAACTCGACGACGTCCGTCCCCACTCCGAAAATCACCCGCCGCGCGCCTCCGCCATGAGCCGCTTCATCTCCGCGACCGCAACCTGGAGGCCATCGAAAACGGCACGGGAGACGATCGCGTGGCCGATATTGAGTTCGACAATCTGTGGAATGGCCGCGATCTCACCGACGTTGTCATAGTTCAGGCCGTGCCCCGCGTTGATCACGAGGCCGAGTCGTTCGCCGAACTCGGCTGCATCGACGATTCTCTGCAGTTCGGCCATGCGCCGGCTCTCGCCGGCATCGGCAAAGGATCCGGTATGGAGCTCGACGACGGGTGCTCCACAGGCTGCAGCCGCCTCGAGTTGCCGCTCGTCGGGATCGATGAAGAGTGACACCCTGATGCCCGCGCCCGCGAGTCGGGCACAGGCCTCTCGCACGCGATCTACCTGGCTGGCCACGTCCAGACCGCCTTCGGTGGTCAGTTCTTCGCGCCGCTCCGGGACGAGGCAGCAATCGCTCGGCGCGAACGCACACGCGATACCGAGCATTTCGTCCGTGACCGCCAGTTCCAGGTTCATGTGAGTCTGCATCACTGCCGCTATCTCGGGCAGGTCGGCATCCTGTATATGACGACGGTCCTCGCGCAGATGCACGGTAATGCTGTCCGCGCCTGCGCGTTCGGCAATGACGACGGCGTCGGCCGGTCGCGGGTACGGTGTACCGCGCGCCTGTCTCAGTGTCGCGACGTGATCGATATTCACACCAAGGTGAACGGGCCTGGTCTCTGGCATTCAGCGTTATTCCGGGGAACTGCTTTCCGGCATTCTAGCGCGATGCAGATCCAGCAGCACCTTGCGGCTCTTCAGCTCCCTGCCGTCCAGATGATGCCGGATAACTTCGCGTAACAACCGGCCAGCGTCGCGCAGGACTGCGGGATCGTCGAATACTGCCCCGGCAATGCCGCGCAAACGGGCTCCCTTGAAGACCATGGGTCCTTCGCTGCGTGTCACGCTTACAGGCCCCTGTTCGACCCGGTATTCGTAAAACCGCTGCTCGTCGATCGGTTCGTGCAGATTCGCGTCAAATTCCAGATTCAGCGCGTAGCCCAGCAGCCGCAGCAATTCCATTTCAAAGACGCGCAGGTTGGCGGCCAGCTCGTTGCTCCGCGATAGCGCTGAAATGGCTTGCGCATAAGCATCGAAGATCTCCGGTTGTGGATCGTGTCGGTGCAGGAAAGTCAGTACGAGCTCGTTGACGTAGTACGCGGAGATCAGGGCATCGCCACCGAGCGACAGCGGTGCCGCGCCTGTCTCGGCACCCGTCAGCGTGCCGAGATCGGATCGGGCAAACCACGACAGGCGCAGCGGCTGGAACGGCCGTAATATGCCGCGGAGTCTCGATTTCGCCGAGCGGCTTCCCCGCGCAACCAGCGTGACTTTGCCATACTCGCGACTGAGCACGTCGAGCAACTGGCTGGTATCTCGGTACGGCCGGTGATGCAGTATGTATGCCGGCTGTTGCTGAACCCGACGCGTGGCTGTCATCGTTTCACGGTGATTCGTAGCCGAGGTTAATGAGGTCCTGTTCGCTGTCCGCCCAGTTGTCCTTGACCTTGACCCAAAGTTCCAGGTGCACGGCTTGATGCAGCTGCTTGGCGAGTGCAAGACGCGCCTCCTGCCCGATCTTCTTTAGCATCAGACCACCCTTGCCAACCACGATGCCCTTCTGGCTGTCGCGCTCCACCCAGATGACGGCGTGAATGGTCAGCCGGTCGCGATCCCGTGAATATTGTTCTACCTGCACTGTCAGGCCGTAGGGCAGTTCTTCGCGAAGATGGACCGTTAGCCTTTCACGTATCACCTCTGCAGCGTGGAATTCCGGACTGCGATCGGTCTGCATTTCAGCCGGGAACAATGGAGGCGATTCCGGCAGACGTTCACGGATACTGGCAGCCAGGATGTCCAGGTTATCCCGCTTGCGCGCGGACACCGGGATGATCTCGACGAATTCATGGCGCCTGGACATTGCATCGATAGCTGCAAGCAGGCGTTTCTTCGGATGCACCGAATCGATCTTGTTGAGCAAGGCGATACACGGCACCCCTGACGATCGTATGCGTTCGAGAACATCCTCGTCCTCTTCGGTCCAGCGTGTCGCCTCAACGACGAACAACGCGAGATCGGCGTCTGCCAGGGCACTTACTGCAGTCCGGTTCATGAGCCGGTTCATCGCGCGTCCGGCGTTGCGATGCAGGCCGGGCGTATCGACAAAAATTATTTGCTCGTCGTCTCCCGTGAGGACCGCGAGTATCCGGTGACGGGTGGTCTGCGGTTTCGAGCTTACGATACTCACCTTCCTGCCCATCATCGCATTGACAAGCGTCGACTTGCCGACGTTGGGCCTGCCCACGACAGCGACGAAACCGCAACGATATGCCTTGTCAGTCACGCTGTTCGCCCTCGGTCAGCCGCATTAGCATGCGGCGGGCAGCTTGCTGCTCGGCGCCGCGCCGGGAGCGGCCTTCGCCCGGCGCCGGCTCCTGGTCCGGAACCAGACAGCGCACTTCGAAGCGTTGCTGGTGGGCTTTGCCGCTGACTTTGACGAGCTCGTAGTCCGGGGGCGCCGCGCCGCGCGCCTGCAACCATTCCTGCAGGCCTGTCTTCGGATCGCGCAATTCGTCGGCATGAGGAAGGTCATCGAGCTTCTCGGCGAATACGTGGCGAATCAATTCCGCCGCGGAATCGAAACCGCTGTCCAGGTATACGGCTCCGAACAGGGCTTCCAGGGCATCCGCGAGTATGGACTGTCGCCGGTGCCCGCCTGTTTTGCGTTCGCCGCTGCCGAGAACCAGGTGCTCGCCGATTCCCAGATCGGCGGCAATGCCGGCCAGCGACGTGTCACGCACAAGCGATGCGCGCAGACGGCTCAGATCACCCTCGGGGGCATCGGGCAGCGAGTGAAACAGTGCCTCGGAAACCACGATATCGAGTACCGCATCGCCAAGAAACTCCAGGCGTTCGTTGCTTCGGCCGGGCGCACTCCTGTGCGTCAGCGCCTGCCGCAACAGGCCGCCGTCTCTGAAACTGTAACCCAGGGTTTCGCTCAGCCAGCGTTCGGCGTTGTCCAAGATTATCGCTCTGCATCGTCGCGGCACCTCATGACGCGACGTTTCCTGCCGTACTCAACGGCTTATTGTTATCGCCGCACCAGCACCGCTTTGTCAAACTCGACGAAGAATGAGACGTTTGAAATGAACGGGGCCACGTGGCTGTACTTTGCACGAACCTCGAAGCCGCCGTCCACGGTGGTCACGGATACATCGCGTGCGGTAATCTCGCCCACGCTTTCGACGTCGAAACGACGCGTTATGGAACTTCGAATTGCACTTCGCGTGGGGTTCGTGCCGTCGAATTCGTCGTGCACACCATTGATCACGCCAAGGACCTTCATGTAATTGAGGTAAACAGGTGTCAGGCGAATTCCGGCGAATGCGAACAGACCCATGAACGCGACGAGAATTGCCAGGCCGAGAGTGGTCATGCCACCCTCACGCCGCAGTGCTGATCGGCCGTTGGCGGGCCCTAAGCCCTTTCTGCCCCTAATGTGTGAACTGGCGCACATTACCCAAACTCCACGTTTTCTGGTCCAACAAACAGGTCGCGCTGCATTTACGCGATTTACATAAGGCTAGCGCGATTCTAGCGGCCAAATCAGTGACTGGCACCACATTATTGGATCTTTGTACCGATCCTGTCCCAGCGGGGCCAGCTCAGACCGTCCATATGCATCCAGACACGGACCGCTTCGCCGACGAGATAGGATTCCGGTATAGCCTCGATGAAACGGCTATCTTTGCTATTGTTGCGGTTATCGCCCATGACGAAGTAGTGGTCCTCCGGGACTGTATAGACATCGTCTCTTACGGAGTAGGCATTCGTTATCAGAATCTCGTGCCTGCGGCCATCCAGGTTTTCGATATAGACAGGCTCTCCGGCATTCGCAGTCGGGCTCTGTTCGAGTTCAACCAACTCGCCGTTGATCGTCAGGCGGTGATCTTCGTACACGACGGTGTCGCCGGGCAATCCGACTACGCGCTTGATGTAATTGATGCTCGGATCCTGCGGCAGCCGGAAAACGACGACGTCGCCGCGCTCCGGTGAACCGGTTTCCAGGATTTTGGTTTCCGTGACTGGCAGACGCAGTCCGTACGCGAATTTCTTGACAAAAATGAAGTCGCCCTGCAGCAGCGTCGGCATCATCGATCCCGAAGGAATGCGAAACGGTTCGAATATGAACGAGCGAATAACCAGCACGATGAGTAGCACCGGAAAGAAAGAGCGCGAGTATTCGACCAGCGTCTGCCGGCCGCCTCGCGGCTCCTCGCTACCACGCTTCGAGTCGTGCCAGAGGAAGACGTCAAGCAGGTAGACGATGCCCGTCAGCGCCGTCAACAACGTGAGTATCAATGCCAGGTTAATGCTCAATGGGACCTCGGATTACTTTTCTACTTTAAGAACTGCAAGAAACGCTTCCTGGGGGATCTCCACCGAGCCCACCTGTTTCATACGTCTTTTACCGGCCTTTTGCTTCTCCAGCAACTTGCGCTTGCGCGTTACGTCGCCGCCGTAGCATTTAGCCGTCACGTTCTTGCGCAATGCTTTGACGTTGCTGCGCGCAATGACCTGGCTGCCGACGGCGGCCTGTATAGCAACGTCGAACATTTGCCGCGGAATAAGTTCCCGCATCTTTTCGACGAGTTGACGGCCCCGCGTCGTCGCCTTGTCGCGGTGCACAATTATCGACAGCGCATCGACACGCTCCTTGTTAATCAGAACGTCCAAACGCACGAGTTGAGCCGCCTCGAATCGCTCGAAATGATAATCGAAAGACGCAAACCCACGGCTCACTGATTTCAGGCGGTCAAAGAAATCCATAACCACCTCGGCGAGCGGCATCTGGTATTCGATGGACACCTGGCTGCCCAGGTAGCGGATATGCTTCTGTACGCCGCGTTTCTCGACACAGAGCTTGATTACCGAGCCTACATACTCGTCAGGAACAAGAATATTCGCCGTAATGATAGGCTCGCGCAATTCGGCAATCTCGTTCGTCGGCGGTAACCTGGACGGATTGTCGACCATTGTCACGCTGCCTGACGTATCAACGACTTCGAAAACCACGGTCGGCGCAGTCGTAATCAATTCGAGGTCGTACTCACGCTCGAGTCGCTCCTGCACTATCTCCATGTGCAGCATGCCGAGAAACCCGCAACGAAACCCGAAGCCGAGGGCCGCAGAGGTCTCCGGCTCGAAATGCAGGGCGGCATCATTGAGGCGCAGCTTTTGAAGTGCCTCGCGGAAATTCTCGTACTCATCTGACTGTATTGGGAACAGCCCTGCAAAAACGCGTGGCTGCACCTGCTTGAATCCCGGCAGCGGCTTGTCACACGGGTTTCGTGTCATCGTCAGTGTATCGCCCACTGGCGCGCCAAAGATGTCCTTGATGCCGGCGATGACGAAGCCCACCTCTCCCGTCCGTAGTTCTTCCTTGTCCTTCATCTTGGGAGTGAAGCTGCCGACGCGATCCGCATTGTAGGACACACCGGTCGACATCACTGTTATCTTGCCGCCTTTGGAGAGAGTACCGTTCATAACACGCACCAGCGACACGACGCCGACGTAATTGTCGAACCAGGAGTCGATGATCAACGCCTGCAGCGGCGCCTCCGGGTCTCCCTGAGGCGGAGGAATCTGCCGCACAATAGCCTCCAGCAGCTCCGCAACCCCCTCGCCGGTCTTCGCGCTCGTGCGAACCGAGTCCTGCGCGTCGATACCGATAATGTCCTCGATCTCTGCCATCACACGATCAGGCTCCGCAGCCGGCAGGTCGATCTTGTTCAGCACCGGCAGCACCTCCAGTCCCTGGTCGATCGCGGTCACGCAATTTGCAACGCTTTGCGCCTCCACGCCCTGCGCGGCATCAACAACCAGCAGCGCGCCCTCGCATGCTGCGAGCGAGCGGGAAACCTCGTATGAGAAATCCACGTGCCCGGGTGTATCGATGAAATTCAGCTGATAGGTCTCGCCGTCGGCTGCCGTGTAGTCGAGCGAGACGCTCTGGGCCTTTATGGTAATGCCCCGCTCCCGCTCGAGGTCCATCGAATCGAGCACCTGCTCCGCCATCTCACGTTCCGTCAACCCGCCACACATCTGGATAAAACGGTCCGCAAGCGTCGACTTGCCGTGATCGATATGGGCAATGATTGAAAAGTTTCGAATATGATCCATGAGTTGCTGACTTCGCAGCCGCCGCGTAAACCGGCGAAGTATACCGGTTTACCGGTAGCGGGCCACGATGGCTTCAATTGATGCCCTGTCCAGCCGGTACTGGCAGACGACCTCGCCCTCGAACTCCACGACAGGAATCCTCACGTCGTAACGTTGTCTCCAGTCGTCACGGCTGTCGATGTCCCTCACCTCGACTTCGATGCGGCCCCGCAACAACGGCAATAACTCCTCGACGAGAACATCGCAGAGATGGCAGCCGCGTCTACTATAGACGTAAAGAGTGGGCGTCTCGATATCAGACATCCGGCCCAACGCGACGCGAGACAGTGGGAGTAAAACGGGCAAGGCAGGAAGCATCGCGCAGCCGGCGGCGGCTGATTATTACACCGAGGCAAAGCCCGCCAATTGCCAGCGCCGCCGAACCGCCGTCGCCGAGGGTGGCCAAATATGCGAACGCGGCTCCGAAGATCGCGCCGGCCAGTGGCAGACCATAGACGGTCAACGCGGCACCCAATACGTCCCGAGACGGCAATTCGATGCCCACGACGTCGCCTTCAGCGAGTTCGAGATCCGGATCGACAAGCACTTCCAGCCGGCTGTTACGCGCACGGCCGGACAAGACCCCTGCGCCACAACCGCGACCGGAAGCGCAGCGCGCGCACGCGACTCCGGCTTCGACGTCAACGATCGCACGAACGCCGCCGGCGGTCCGGATGATTGCGACAATGGTGCCCTGCGGGTCATTCATGATGCGCTACCGGCCCAAACGAGCCAAGTTGCGGCGACTCGCCGCGCCTACTGGCTCCGCCGCATCGATTTTGCGATCTGTTCTACCGTGATCTGCGGTACCTGCCCTACCGCGGTCACGCGGTATTCGTCGATGACCGTGCTGTAGGAGTTCGATGCACCGACACTTGAGCTCCCCGTCTTCTTATTGTCCATGACCGGTGCAACGAATACGGAAACTGTAACCAGACCGTCGCTGTAGATGATGTGAGTAAGCGGGTCCGAGGCATCCGGCAGGATCCTTTGCTGTGTTGACACCACGCGGAATCCTGCAGGAACCTCTTCCGCAACCCAGTCGCTATTCACTTCGCGCTTCATGGTCTGACGAGGTTCGGTGTACCACTTCCAGTTCTCCGTCCTGTAAGACGGAGCCAGGGCGCTGGACAGAATATCCTGCTGAATGCTGATATCGGCGAACTTGACGTGTTCGAGCGGATTGTTATCGTCGCCGATCAGCTGGGTCTGCAGCGGAAACCCGGTCTCGGTGTCGAGCCAGATTCGGTAGCCATAGCGGTAATTATCGTGCGGGAGGATTGCCAACTTTGCTGCCTTGCGGCCGGCAACCCGCTCGAAATCCTTTATGAGTACATCGTATTCACTGCCAAAACGAATATCGCTCGACGGCAGCATCGAAAACAGGGTGCTCTGGTTGTTCCACTCCTCGACCAGCACCGACTCACGGTCCGGCAGGATGCAATGCACCTCGTTGCCGTTGCGGATGATTTCCAGACCGTTGCCGTCCTGGATAACGACCTTCTCCCGCACGACTCCATCCGTGACCGTATGGACGACTTTGAAAGTATCGACTTTGCCGTCCCTAACGCGGACGACCGTGCCTTCGTAGTTCGTCACCTGTACTGCGTTCCCCATCCGGTCGATCCAGTCCTGCGGCGATACGGTGTCATCACCCAGAACCTGGGAAACAGTGAAAAAGCCGCAGAATACTAGGCATGCTGCGGCTTTGTTTGTGTGCATGTGAGTGAACATCAGGGCTGACTGGTCACCGGCTCGTTGTCATCAGCCGCGTCCTCTGCCTCGGGATCCTCGGCGTCTGCCTCCTCCTCGAGTTCGTCTGCGCGGATCTCAAGCGACGTCATGCGGGTCGAAAAGCTGTTGGAGTCGTATCCGTGCAGAATCATGTATTGGCGCAGCTCGTCGTCATTCATGGTCGGGACCGTTTCGGACACGGTCTCGTCGGCTACAACAGTACCCGCGACCGGATTGTCGCGGTCTGCTACCTGGCCGAGGCCGAAAATTGCGACCAGCGCGACCGTTGCGGCAATAGCGGCGCCTGCGACAGGACGAACGTAGCGTGACGGCCGATCAGTCACGACGGCGTCCGCCGGTTCCTGCAACGGCCTCTCCTCGAGCTCCGCCGCGATTCGCTCGCGTAACGCATCGCTGCCCTGGACGCCGTATTCGCCGCGCATCGCGCGGCCAATAGCCAGGTATTCCGAGACCTGCTTGCGGAGGCCGGAGTCCTGGCTAAGACGTCGCACCAGCAGATCAGCCTCGTTATCCGGCAGTTCTCCGTCGACGAATGCCGACACCTGCATTCTTATTGCTTCGTTCATTTTCCACCCGCCGGGGCAATACCCCTCGCATTAACGTATCAGGGACCCAACTTTTTTACTAATAGCGTCACGTGCCCTGAATATTCTCGACCGCACGGTTCCGACGGGACATTCCATCGTCTGTGCGATTTCTTCATAACTCATACCATCCAGTTCTCGCAGGATGATCGCTGTTCGAAGATCATCCGGCAGCGCCGCAATGGCCTTCTCAACAGCCCGTTGCAGTTCCTGGCTCTGCGCGACACCCTCCGGAGTGTCTGTTTCCTTCAGCCGCGCATGCAGGTCGTACTGTTCCGGATCCTGCAAATCGAGCTCGACGTCCATCGGCCGCCTGCGCTGCGCCGCCAGGTGATTCTTGGCGGTATTTACGGCAATCCGGTAAAGCCAGGTATAAAACGCGCTGTCGCCGCGAAACCGCGGCAGGGCCCGGTAGGCCTTAATAAAGGCTTCCTGGGTTATGTCCAGCGCCTGCTCCGGATCACGCACATACCGCATCACCAGGTTCACAATCTTGTGCTGGTACTTCAGGACCAGCAGATCGAACGCGCCTTTGTCGCCTTTCTGGACCCGCTTGACCAGCTTGGCGTCCGTCGATTCACTCGACATACGGTCGTGTCCTGCGGGTCTGGGCACGTAGCCGCTCGATGTCCGGATAGACCGGCAGGGTCCTTAAAAGTTCTGATATTTCAGCGGTCATTTTGCGACTTTATTCGAATATGTGATGCCGGTCCGCTGCCACCGGCGGTCTTTACTCGTCGATTCCACAGCCACGGCATGGTAGCAGCTTCGTCAGGCTGCTCCAATGTGCCGCCAGATCACCTGGAGACGGCGCCAGTCATCACTAATCCGTATTTCACCGCTCACGAGTTCGGCGTAAGCCGGCATGCCGCGGGGCTCGATCCGTAGCCAGGCAAACCGCGGCAAAACCACGCTGCCCGCGCCCAGCCTGGCCGGCTCCCAGGCACCGTCAACGCGTTGCCGCTCGACGTGACCATCCGCCGCGATACGGAGGCAGCCACTCCGGGCGTAGCCCAGCCACATCGCTTGCCATCGGTAGCCGCACAGGCCGACCCAGGTTGCGGCCAGGAACGTCTTGAGCGTGACAGACACAGGCAGGAGCGGCACGAATCCCAGACCGGCCAGCCACAGCGCGGCGCCGCTCACCAGCACGATGCGGCGCAATCGCGGATCAGGCGCGATCTCGGCCGAGTATGATGTCGATTCCGCGTGCAACGATCTCCGACCCTGGTTTCTTTCGTTGCAACAGATACCCCACCAATTCCGGATCAGAAAGGTCCAAAAGCGCGTGGAAGGCGGCTTTATCGTCGTCAGACGCCGCTGCGTAGCTATTTTCCAGATAGCCAGTCAACAGCTGATCGAGCTCTTTCATGCCGCGCCGGCACTGCCAGCGCAGCCTCTTGAATTGCTCCTGCGAGCCGGATGTGCCGGGCGGTCGATCGTTACCTGGTTTCACTGACCATCATTGGCGCTTCGGGAAGCGCTCCTTCGAATCGCGGTTTGCAACCCGCTGCTATTAGTGCCGCCGCTCCGCGAGCATCTTCTTTGTCTCCGCGATGGCCTTGGCCGGATTCAATTCTTTCGGGCAGGTCTGCGTGCAGTTCATGATCGTGTGGCAGCGATACAGGCGGAATGGATCTTCCAACTGGTCCAGGCGATCGCCGGTTGCCTCGTCACGGCTATCGACGAGCCAGCGGTAAGCGGCCAGCAGTGCTGCCGGGCCGAGGTATCGATCACTGTTCCACCAGTAGCTCGGGCAACTCGTCGAGCAACAGGCACACAGAATGCAGGCGGCCGGTTCGTTGATGAGTTCCTGGTCTTCCTTGCTCTGCAGTCGCTCACGATCCGGGGGCGGCGGCGTGCGCGTCTGCAGCCACGGTTTGATAGAAGCGTACTGCGCATAGAAATTGGTGAGGTCCGGCACGAGGTCTTTTACGACCGGCATATGCGGCAACGGGTAAATTCTTACGTCGCCGCCCACTGCATCGATTGCGCGAGTACAGGCCAGCGTATTCCCGCCGTCGATATTCATGGCGCAGGAGCCACAGATCCCCTCTCGGCAGGATCGTCGGAACGTCAGCGTCGGGTCGATCTCGTTTTTGATCTTTATCAGTGCGTCCAGCACCATGGGGCCGCAACTGTCCAGGTCGACCTCGTACGTGTCGATGCGCGGGTTCTGGCCGCTATCCGGATCGTAGCGATAGATT